>JBBSNQ010000008.1:0-18540 GCA_038232575.1 Solirubrobacterales bacterium
GCCAGCTCGGGCGCCTCGAGCCCAGAAAGACCGTCGGCCACGTGGCCGGTTACGGCATCCGCCGGCGCATGGATCGTCGTCGGTGGGCGGGGCTCTGCGGCCAGTGCGCAGAGCAGTCGCCGCAGCCGCTCGCCGCAGGCCCGAGCGAGCCCGTAGCGTCGGACGAGCTCCGCGAGCGTTTCACGTTCTACGCTCGCGCTCTCGCGCCCCGCATCAGACCGGGCTGACGACCAGCCGCCGTTCGGGATCATCTCCCTCGCTGTGGGTCTCCACATCAACCCGGTCGCGCAGGTGCATGTGGGCGACCCGGCGCTCGTACGCGCTCATCGGCTCCATCTCCACGGCGCGCTCGAAGGAAAGCGCATCCTCCGCCGCCCGCTCGGCGGCCTTGACGATCGCGGCATGGCGGCGGTCGCGATAGCCGTCCGCGTCGACCACCAAGCGCTTGCGAGATTCTGCTCCGCGGAAGGCCGCTCGCACCGCCAGGTGCTGTAGCGCATCAATCGTGGCGCCCTGCCTGCCGATCAGCAGCGAAGCATCGTCCAACTCGACCGTCGCGCGAATCTCCTCGCCGGTCTCCTCAATCGCCACGGTCGCATCGGGATCGATCGCCTGGGCGACGCGCTCCACAAGCGCCTGCGCGCGCTCCGCCGCTTCGCCAAGCTCAGGCACGAACCCAGATGCTCCTACCGGCGCCGGCCGGAGCGCTTCTTCTTCTTCTTGCGGGGGGAGGGGGGTGGTGGACGGCCCGCCCCGTTGCCGGCCATCTGCGCCGCGGGCGCGACCTCGGCACCGCCGAGGCGCGGGCTCCGGCCCTTGTGAGCGCTGTCGCCCGCAGCCCCATCGTCGCCGTCGGCGGAGGAGCTGCCCGCGATAGCCGGCATCGGCATCAGCTTCTTGACGAGCAGCTGCTGCCCGAAGGTCCAGAAGTTGGTCGTGATCCAGTAGACGATCAGGCCCGCCTGGAACTGGATGATGAAGGGAATGAAGACGAACGGCAGCGCCATCATGACCCGCTGCTGAGTCTTCTCCGCGCTGATCGCCGAGACGAGCGTCGCCCCGAGCTGAGTGGCGACGTAAAGCACTACCAGCACGACCAGCACGACCCCGTGGGTTGCCGCCGCCAGGTCGGGGATGAACAGGAAGCTCGCCTCCCCTGCGATGTCCTGCTTGAACTCCCCCCCCCGCAGCAGGTAGAAGAGCGAGATGAACACCGGAAGCTGGAGCAGCAGCGGGAGGCAGGATGCAAACGGGTTGACCCCGTGCTCGCGGTAGTAGTTCATCGTCTCCTCCTGCTTGCGCTTGGCGTCCTCCTTGTAGCGCTCCTGGATCTTCTTCAACTCGGGCATGTGCTGCTGCATGACCTGCATGGCCCGCACCTGCTTGAAGGTGAGCGGGAGGATCGCCAGCCGCACGACGACGGTCAGCGCGATGATCGAGAAGCCCCACGAGAGCCCTGCGCTGTCGTGGAAGAAGCGCAGGATCGTGTGTGCGACGTCGATCAGCGGCTGGAGGATGTTGGCGAGCGGCGTCATGGGTATCGGCGGTACGGCGCAGAGCGCGCAAACAGCGCCTGGCTCTCGACGAAGTCCACGCCTCCGCGGCTCCACGGATTGCAGCGCAAGAGCCGCCAGCCGGCGAGCACCAAGCCCTTCAGTATGCCGAACCGGCCGATCGCCTGGACGGCGTACTCCGAGCAGGTCGGATGGTACCTGCAGCGCCGTGGCAGCAAGGGCGACACAGCCCGCTGATAGAGGCGGACCGGTGCCGCAGCGCTACGGCGAACCGCGCTCACGACAGGGCTTCGGCGGAGCCCTGAGCCGCTGTGGTCGGCGGCGCGTCAACGGCCAGCAGCTCGTCGAGCGCGCCCCGAACGCCGGCTGCGCCCTGCTCGCGTGCGAGCGCGCCGAGCTCAGACCTTGCCACGAGGACGAAGTCATGCGCGTCGGGCAGACCGTCGGCGCGCGCCCAGAAGGCGTCGCGCAGCAGCCGCTTGACCCGGTTGCGCTCGACCGCGCCGCCGATCCTGCGGCCAACCGAGATCCCCAGGCGTGGACCCTCGCTGCGCTCGCTGGGGAAGGAGTGCAGCACCACGTAGCGGCCTGCGCTCGAGCGGCCGCGGCGGTACACGCGGTCGAAGTCGGCCGATCGCGAGATGCGCCGCCGCTTGCGCTCGCCCGGCACTGCTAGGGAGTCAGCCGCGCACGGCCCTTCGACCGCCGTCGCTTCAACATCGCGCGGCCAGCTCGGTCACGCATTCGCGCCCGGAATCCGTGCGTGCGAGCACGCTTGCGCCGCTTCGGCTGATAGGTCCGCTTCATCGCGGCATCGAGTATAGGAGCGACCGCTCCACGCGAGCCGCGAGCAGGCTTTTGCCGCGTTTTGGAGGGTCCCCCACGCAGAGCTCAGGGCAACCACCACCCAAGCCGAGCAGCGCATGTACACTCGGCATTCGGCCGGCGGGGACAGCAGGCCACGAACAGCTCGTTCGGCTCCTCTACATCAAGCATCGACGTACGTATCCCTCGAAGGAGGAAGCCGGCTGCTCGCGCAAGAAGACCTCGACGAAGCATGGGAGAGCGTCCGGGCCGAGCTGCGCCGGGAAGTCAGCGAGTTCACCTTCAGGGCCTGGCTCGACGATCTGACCGCGGCCTCATGCGACGACGGCAGGCTGCGCATCAATGCCCCAGACCACGCTCGCGACTGGGTCGCTCGGCGCTATGGCAGCTGCTTGCGCGTCGCAGCCCAACGCGCACTCGGAGCGTCGCTCGAGATCGAGCTGATCGGAGACCAGGCTTCGGCGCGGGGCGGCATCGAGGATCGGTGTCGAGCACGAGAAGCCGACGGCACGCTCAACCCGAAGTACACGTTCGGCCGCTTCGTGATAGGAGACGGCAACCGGCTCGCGCATGCTGCTGCCCTCGCAATCGCCGAGCAACCCGCACAGGTCTACAACCCGCTGTTCATCTACGGGCATCCGGGTCTCGGCAAGACGCATTTGTTACAAGCGATCGGGTCCTACGTCGGCGCCCATGGACTTGGGCTCACGGTCCGCTACGCGCCGGTCGAGACATTCGTAAGCGGCTTCATCCAGGCGGTGCGTCAGAGTCGGGGTGCTGCTTTCAAGAGCGCCTTCAGAGACACGGACGTCCTGTTGATCGACGATGTCCAGTTCCTCGCCGGCAAGGAGAAGACGCGCGAGGAGTTCTTCCACACCTTCAACGCTCTGTACGAAAACGGCAGGCAGCTCGTGATCGCCAGCGACAGACCGCCCCACGAGCTGGGCGAGCTCGAGCCTCGCCTGATCGAGCGCTTCGGTTGTGGCCTCGTGGCGGCCCTGGACCCGCCGAACATGGCCGCGCGCATGACCATCCTGCGCAAGCGCGCCCGCGATGGCCGCTGCGACGAGATCTGCGACTCCGCTCTGCAGGAGATCGCGCACCGCGTTACCACGAACGTGCGGGCGCTCGAGGGAGCGCTCACCCGCGTCCTCGCCTACGCCTCACTTCACGACAGAGCGCCGACGCCCGAGCTCGCGAGCGAGCTGCTGCTGACGCTCTATCCAGAGCGGGCAACTGCTCCGCCCACCATCGCCGAGATCCAGGCCGAGACCGCGAGAGCGTTCGGCGTAGATCGAACGAGCCTGCTGAGTCACAGCCGCAGCGCCCTCCCCTCGCGCGCACGACACGTCGCCATCTACCTCTCGCGCGAGCTCACGAAGGAAAGCCTCCCGAGCATCGGCAAGCTCTTCGGCGGCCGCAATCATTCCACGATCATCCACGCCCACCGCCGCGTCCGAACGGGTCTCGAGCAGGGCGGTCCGGATGCGAACACTGTTGAGAGCCTGCGTCGAAGCCTCAGCTCAAATGCGCGCTGACCGGCGTCGCTGCGACAATCAACAGCTTGCGACTCGAGCTATCGACACGCGCATCGGCAGCAGCAACGCAGGTTCGCGGTCGCTTTGGCCCATCTGTCCACATGCCCATCTCCGTCGTAAACCTCTGATCAGATGAAGCTGTCGATAGATCGCGAGCAGCTGCTCTCGCAGCTCGGCATCACCGTCCGCGCCGTTTCGACCCGAAGTGCCATACCCACTCTCAGCGGCGTCCTGATCCGGGTTGCCGACGGCGTCGCTCAGTTTCAGGCGACGGACATGGAGCTCGGTATCCGAACCCAGCTCAACTGCTCCACGGACCGCGACGGCTCGGTCGTCCTGCCTGGGCGCCTGCTGCTCGACGTCGTCCGTTCCTTGCCTCAGCGCGAGTTGACGCTCGAGTACCGCTCCAGCGAGCAGGACGTTGAGCTCACGTGCGGCCCGTCAAAGTTCCATCTGCGAACGCTTCCGGCCGAGGACTTCCCGAAGTTGCCGGAGGTGGCCGACGCCCAGCTCGTCCGGCTCCCCGCAACGGTTTTCAGCGAGACGGTGAGCCGTGTCCTGCGGTCCGCCTCTCGCGATGAGACACGCCCTCACCTGACGGGCATCCTGGTCTCGGCGTCTGCCAAGGAGCTGCGCATGGTGGCTACCGACTCCTACCGCCTCAGCATGAAGGCTACGGCCCTCGCCGAGGTCGTCGACGGCGAGCTCGAGGCAAACGTTCCTGCCCGCACGCTGCAGGAGCTAACACGTGTCGTCTCCAGCTCAGCTCCGGAGTGGATTGACATCGCCGCACTCGAGAATCAGGTCCTCTTCCGGTTCGGCGACGTGACCCTGTCGTCGCGGCTTGTCGAGGGTCGCTTTCCGAACTATGAGCAACTGCTGCCGGATTCCTATGAGCACGAGCTGCGCGTCAACGTCCAAGAGCTCAGCGAGGTCGTACGACGGATATCGCTGCTTGCTCAGAAGAATGCGCCGCTGCGGATGCGCTTTGCCGATGGCAGCCTGGAGGTCTCCGCTCAGACACCGGACGTAGGCGAGGCAAGCGAGAGCCTTCCGGTTCCCTTCACCGGCGACGAGCCGCTCGAGATCGGCTTCAACCCTGAGTACTTCCGCGACGGCTTGGAGAGCTGCGAGGGCGACGAGGTCGTGCTCAAGCTCATCTCGCCCGTCCGGCCGGGTCTGATGCAGTCGGGCGAGCAGGGCGAGTTCATCTACCTGGTGATGCCGATCCGTCTCAACGTCTAAGTGCGGTTGACACGCGCGCTGGTGCGCGACTTTCGCAACTGCGATCGCGCGGATCTGGAGCTGGCGCCGCGGCTGACGTTGCTGTGCGGCTCGAACGGGGCGGGCAAGACCAACCTGCTCGAGGCGCTCTACTTCGGCTGTACTGCGCGGTCCTGCCGGACCGCGAACGAGCGCGAGCTGGTACGCAGGGGCACGGAGGTCACGCGCGTCTCGCTTTGGACGCAGGCCGAGGATGGGGAGCATGTCTTCGAGGTCGGGTTCAAGCCCGGTGAGCCAAAGCGCGCGCTGGCCGATGGCGCACGCGTCGAGCGTCTGCTCGACGCAGCGGGCAGGCCTCTGGCGAGCGTCTTCCTACCCGAGCGGCTCGAGCTTGTAAAGGGAGCTCCGGCCCTGCGCAGAGCCCATCTCGACAGCCTGGTGGCAGCTCTGTGGCCAGGCCGATCGGAGACCAGAGCGGCGTACTCGCGCGCCCTCTCCCAGCGCAACGCGCTCATCGCACGTGTGCGGCACGGAGCTACGCCGGCGCAGCAGCTCGATGTCTGGGATGCCGAGCTTGCCCGGCATGCCGTGGCGCTCGCCGAGGACCGTCGTCGCGCCGTGGAGCTGATCGAGCCGGTGTTTGTCGAGCGTGCCGGAGACCTCGGTCTCAACGGCCTGCCGGCGCTGCGCTACAAGCGCCGCACTCGAGCTTCCGACGCCGACGGAGTCTGTGCAGAGCTGCGCGATCGCCGGTCGGCCGACGTAGAGCGCGGCTGTACGACGCACGGCCCCCATCGCGACGACCTGGCGCTGCTCTTCGAGGGCCGCCCCCTGCGGGCATACGGATCGCAGGGGCAGCAGCGCGTTGCGCTGCTCGCCCTTCTGTTCGCGGAGCGCGACGTGCTCGCCGACCACGGGCGCCCTCCGTTGATGCTGCTCGACGACGTGATGTCCGAGCTCGACTCGGAGCGCCGAGAGCGGCTGGGCCAGCTGGCGCTCGCCGCGGGCCAGACGGTGATCACGACGACCGAGGCCGACCGGGTACCGCTCGAGCGCGGCTCCGATGTGGCGGTCATCCAGGTCCGAGCCGGTCGAGCTGAGCCTGAGGCCGTGGAGGCCGCGGCGTGAGCAAAGCGGGCGCTCGATGAGGCGAACGGCACCGCGCCCGTTCGCCAGAGCGCTCGAGACGGCGTCCCTGGGGCTCGCACCGGACACGACGCTGGCGCTTGTCCAGCGCTGCTGGGGCGCTGCCGTGGGAACGGCGATCGCAGAGCAGTCGGCGCCGTCTGCGGAGCGCGGAGGTGCGGTGACGGTGTCGTGCCGCTCCGCTGTTTGGACACACGAGCTAGAGCTGCTGGCGAACGAGCTGCTCGAGCACCTGAACTCAGAGCTCGAGCAACTCAACCATGACGCTTCCGTGGCGGAGTTGCGCTTCGTGACCGCGCGCCTCTGAGCGGCCCCGCGGTGGCCCGGCTCCGGGTCCCGTGGCGGTTTCGCCTAAGGCTGTGTAGATCTGTCTTCTTTTTGCCGCATTTGCGGGACTTTTGTAGCAGTCTCAGATGCTTCGACGGGGCCTCTGTCTGCTAACCTTCCAGGTGTTCTGATCGCCCTGCCGCGGGGTACCCACGGGGCGGTGTGCCAGGGCTCTCTCCTGTAAGCGGCTCGCGGCGAAAGGCGGGCGTGGCAGACCAAGCTCCGACCAACGGATCACCCGCGTATGGCGCCGGCCAGATCACGGTGCTCGAGGGACTCGAGGCGGTGCGCAAGCGGCCCGGCATGTACATCGGCTCGACCGGGCCGCGCGGTCTCCATCACCTGATCTACGAGGTGATGGACAACTCGGTCGACGAGGCGCTCGCGGGCGAGTGCGATCACGTCGAGATCACGATCCATCCCGACAACGCCGTCACGGTCTCCGACAATGGGCGCGGCATCCCCGTCGACCTGCACGAGTCGGAGGGACGACCGGCCGCCGAGGTCGTGCTCACGGTGCTGCACGCCGGCGGCAAGTTCGGCGAGGGCGGCGGCTACAAGGTCTCGGGCGGCCTGCACGGAGTGGGCGTGTCCGTCGTCAACGCGCTTGCAGAGCACCTCGAGCTGACGGTGTGGCGCGACGGCCACGAATGGACCCAGAGCTACGAGCGCGGGGCGCCGCAGGCCGAGCTCGCCCGCGGTGCGAAGACGGATCGCCGCGGCACGCGTATCAGCTTCATGCCCGACATGGAGATCTTCGAGACGGTCGAATACGAGCGCGCCGTCCTCGTCCAGCGCTTCAGGGAGATGGCGTTCCTGACAAAGGGACTGCAGATCGACTTCGTCGACGAGCGCGGGGAGCGGCTCGAGGAGTCGTTCAAGTACGAGGGCGGCATCGTCGACTTCGTCAGCTGGCTGCACTCCCAGGGCACCCGCGATCCCCTGCACCCGAAGGTCGTCTACGTCGAGGAATCGACGCCGACGGGCGACGTCGAGGTGGCGCTGCAGTGGAACACCTCCTACCAGGACTCGCTGCTCTCGTTCGCCAACAACATCAACACGCACGAGGGCGGCTCGCACCTCTCGGGCTTCAGGTCCGCGCTGACGCGGACGCTCAACGCCTACGCCCGCGCCAAGGGCTTCATCAAGGAGAAGGAGGACAACCTTCAGGGCGAGGACGTGCGCGAGGGCCTGACGGCGATCGTCTCGGTGAAGATCGAGGATCCGCAGTTCGAGGGCCAGACCAAGACCAAGCTCGGCAATCCGCCGATCGAGGGGTTCGTCCAGGCGGCGGTCAACCGTGGGCTGAGCGAGTTCCTCGAGGAGCATCCGCAGGACGCCAAGCGGATCCTCACCAAGGCGGTGCAGGCATCCCGCGCCCGCGAGGCCGCGCGCCGGGCACGCGACGTTACGCGGCGCAAGTCGGCGCTCGAGAGCTCGACGCTGCCGGGCAAGCTCGCCGACTGCAGCGTCACCGATCCCTCGCTCACGGAGATATTCATCGTCGAGGGCGACTCGGCCGGAGGCTCGGCCAAGCAGGGCCGCGATCGCAACACGCAGGCGGTGCTGCCGCTGCGGGGCAAGATCATCAACGCGGAGAAGCACCGCATCGACACGGTGCTCGACAACAAGGAGATCCAGGCGCTGATCACCGCGATCGGGACCGGGGTGCGCGAGGAGTTCGACGTGACGAAGGCGCGCTACCACAAGGTGATCGTCATGTGCGATGCCGATGTCGACGGCGCGCATATCCGCACGCTCGTGCTCACCTTCCTCTTCCGCGAGATGCGCGACCTGATCGAGGTGGGCTACGTCTACCTCGCGAAGGCGCCGCTCTACCGCGTCAAGCAGGGCAGCCGCGATCTTTACATCGAGAGCGAGCTCGAGCTCGAGGAGTTCCTGCTGCGCGACAAGCTCGAGAAGATCGCCGTCCTCGACGCCTCCGGCTCGGAGTTCAAGCTCACCCACACGCGCTGGCAGAAGCTCGGCCGCCTGCTCAAGCAGTACGAGGGATGGGCGCACGCGCTCAGGGCGGCCCACGGCCACGATGTGGTCACCTTCATGGAGGAGTCGCAGATCCTCGACGCCGAGCCGGCCGACGCCGAAGCGGTTATCGAGCTGCTGCGCCAGCCGACGCCGGAGGGCGAGCCGCACGATACGGAGCTGCTCGACGAGGACCCGCTCGAGCTGCGCGTGCGCGCGATCGAGCGCGCCAGCGGGTCGGCCTACACCTACCGCCTCGAGCGCGCGATGTTCGGCCGCAGCGACTTTCGAGACTTCGTCCGCGTCCACTCCGAGCTGCGCAGGCTCGCTGGCACGCCGCCGTTCAGCGTGACGCTCGACGAGCGCAAGCATCGGGCGCTCTCCTTCGAGGAGCTCCGGAACGCCGTGCTCGAGGTCGCCAAGCAGGGGGTCAAGCTGCAGCGCTTCAAGGGCCTCGGCGAGATGAACGCCGACCAGCTCTACGAGACGACGATGGACGCCGGCAGCCGCACGTTGCAGCAGGTGTCGGTCGACGACGCGAGCGCCGCCGACCAGCTCTTCTCGATGCTCATGGGCGACAAGGTGGAGCCCCGGCGCGCGTTCATCGAGTCCCACGCACGCGAGGTGGTCAACCTCGATGTGTAGGGTCGCACTGCGTCTCGGCTAGGCGATGGCTGACGCCGACCAGCTGACCGGCGGCTCGATCGAGCCGCGCGGGCTCGAGGAGGAGATGCGCTCCTCCTACCTCGACTACGCGATGAGCGTGATCGTCTCGCGGGCGCTGCCCGACGTGCGCGATGGCCTGAAGCCGGTGCACAGGCGCGTCCTGTTCTCGATGAACGAGAGCGGGCTGCAGCCCAACCGGGCGTACGCCAAGTCGGCGTCGACGGTCGGGACCGCCATGGCGCGCTACCACCCGCATGGCGACTCGGCGATCTACGACACGCTCGTCCGGCTCGCCCAGGATTTTGCGATGCGCTACCCGCTGATCGACGGGCAGGGGAACTTCGGCTCCATCGACGCGGATCCTGCGGCGGCCATGCGCTACACGGAGGCGCGCCTCTCGCGGCTGGCGACCGAGCTGCTTCGCGACATCGACGCCGATACGGTCGACTTCGCTCCCAACTACGACGAGTCGCGCCAGGAGCCGCTGATCCTGCCGGCGCGGTTTCCCAACCTGCTCGTCAACGGATCCGCGGGCATCGCCGTCGGCATGGCGACCAACATCCCGCCGCACAACCTGCGCGAGACGATCGACGCGGTGACCGCCTACATCGACGACCCCCGCATCGACGCCGCGGGCCTCATGCGGCACGTCAAGGGCCCCGACTTCCCGACCGGCGGAATCATCGTCGGGCGGCAGGGCATCAAGGACGCCTACGAGACAGGCCGCGGTCGGGTCGTGATGCGCGCACGCGCGCACATCGAGCCGTTGCCTCGCGGCAAGGAGGCGATCATCGTCACGGAGCTGCCCTACCAGGTCAGCAAGGGCGACGGCCGGGGCGACGGGTCGGGGCTGATCAAGAAGATCGCCGAGGTCGTCACCGACAAGAAGGTGCCCGAGGTCTCCGACCTGCGCGACGAGTCCGACAGGTCGGGCATCCGGATCGTGATCGAGCTCAAGCGCGATGCGATCCCCAAGGTCGTGCTCAACAAGCTCTACCGCCACACGCCGATGCAGAGCACGTTCGGCGTAAACATGGTCGCGCTCGTCGACGGTGTGCCGCGGACGCTCGATCTGCGCAGCGCGATCGGGAGCTACGTGCACCACCAGCGCGAGGTCGTCGTACGACGCACGAAGTACGAGCTGCGGCGGGCGGAGGCGCGCGTGCACATCCTCGAGGGCCTGCTCGTCGCGCTCTCGCAGCTCGACGCGGTGATTGAGCTGATCCGCTCCTCGCCGGACCCCGAGAGCGCACGTCTGGGTCTCGTCGAGCGCTTCGAGCTCTCCGAGGAGCAGGCCCAGGCGATCCTCGATCTGCGGCTGCAGCGCCTGACAGCGCTCGAGTCGGACAAGATCCGCGAGGAGCATGCGGGGCTCGTCGAGCGCATCCGCGAGCTGCGCGAGCTCCTCGGCGACGAGCAGCGCGTGCTCGGCGTGATCAAGGAGGAGCTCGAGGAGGTCAAGACCGCCTACGGCGACGAGCGCCGCACCGAGATCACCCACTCGGAGGACGAGATCGACATCGAGGACCTGATCGCCGATCAGCAGATGGTGATCTCGATCACGCGCTCGGGCTACATCAAGGCGCTGCCGCTTGCCACCTACCGCCAGCAGAAGCGCGGCGGACGCGGCGTGATCGGCATGGAGCGCCGCGACGACGACGACTACATCGAGCACCTCTTCGTGAGCTCGACCCACGACTTCCTGCTCTTCTTCACCAACAAGGGCAAGATCTATCGTCAGAAGGTCTACGACCTGCCCGAGGCCTCGCGTACGTCGAAGGGGCGCGCGCTCGTCAACCTGCTCCCGCTGCGTGAGGGCGAGTACGTACGCGCCGTCCTATCGACCCGCGACTTCTCCGAGGGCAGGTACCTCGTCTTCGCGACCAAGGACGGAATCGTCAAGAAGACTGAGTTCGGCGCCTACAACACGCCGATCAAGGCCGATGGCATCATCGCGATCAACATTCGCGAGGACGATGAGCTGGTCGCCGTCCGGCGCACGAGCGGCGAGGACGACATCATCATGGTCTCGCGCTCCGGCCAGGCGGCGCGCTTCAACGAGTCCGAGGTGCGCGCGACCGGGCGCGATACTGCCGGCGTGCGCGGGATGAACGTCTCCCGCGGGGACAACTGCGTGCTGGCCATGGGCATCGCGCGCGACGAGACGGAGCTGCTCGTGGTGACCGAGAACGGCTACGGCAAGCGCACCTCGATTGCGGAGTACCCGGTCAAGGGACGCGGCAGCATGGGCGTGCGCACGATCCAGCTGACCGAGAAGAAGGGTGGAGTGGCCGGGGCGCTGATCGTGCGCGAGCACGAGGAGCTCGTCTTCATCTCTCAGGCGGGCATGGTGCAGCGCACGAGCGTCAAGGGCATCTCGCGCTACGGGCGCACCTCGCAGGGCGTGCGCCTTATGAACCTGCGCGACGCGGACCAGGTCAGCGCGCTGGCGCGGGTCGTCGAGGACCCGACCAAACGGGCCGGCGGAGACGAGGCCGATGCGGTGGAGGGAGCCGGCCAGGGCGGCGCCGATGGGAACGGTGCACTGGGCCTCGAAGCCCAGGACGGCGGTGCGGCGGAGCACGGCGCTCCCGACGGCGGCCCGGCGGACGACGGTACGCCGGACGAGAATGGGAATCCGGCGGGCAGCGACGGTGCGGACGACGACGCCGGGCCCTGAGCGGGGCTCAGGCGGCGACCAGGTAGCGCTCCCAGACGGGCGGGATACTGCTGGCGGCGACGTGGACGAAGATCGTCGGGCTTGGCGGGCGGGGCGGATGCATCGGGTGCATCGCCGCCTGCTTCGGTAGTTGATCGCCCTTGCGGCGGTTGCAGGAGACACAGCAGGTGACGATGTTGTCCCATGACGAGCGCCCGCCCTTGGAGCGCGGTATGACGTGGTCTACGGTCAGGCTGCCGCGCTCGGAGCCGCAGTACTGGCACATCCAGCGGTCACGCGCGAAGATCGCACGGCGTGTGATCTTGCGGCAATGCGCGTTGCGCGGTACCCGCACGTAGACGTTCAGTCGAATGACCACCGGACGCGGCATGGTGAGCCGTTCCGCGTGGAGGCTGTGCGCGGAGTCTTCGAGGATCTCGGCCTTGCCCTTGAGGACGAGCACCGCCGCACGCCGCACCGTGCACACGTTGATCGGCTCGTAGGAGGCGTTGAGCACGAGCACGCGGCTGCCGGCGCCGCCTGCGGGAGCGCTGCCTCGAGCCGGATGTACCTCGGGTACGGCCGGGACGCGGGCTGCCGCCGGCGGCTGAGCGACTGGAGCGCTCACCTCTCGGATCGCGGCAGCCGTCACGACGGCGCAGTCTACCGCGATATCGCCGGGGCTCACCCCCGGCGCGCCCGCTGTGCCAGCCGGTTCGAGCCTCTAGATCGACGGATACGAGCCGAGCACCCTCAGGGTCTCGACGCGGCCTCGCAGGGCGGCGAGCGCCTCGGCAACCACGTCGTCGCCGAGCCCGCCCTCGAGGTCGACGAAGAACATGTAGCGGCCGAGGCGGGCCTGGCGAGGCCTGGACTCGATCTTCGTAAGGTTGATCTCGCGGTCCGAGAGCTCGCGCAGAACCTCCACGAGCGCTCCCGGCGCATCCTCCCCGAGGCCCCAGAAGACGATCGATGTCTTGGACCTCGTAGCCCCGGTGGATGACACGGGCGAGCCTGCCCAAGCGCGATCCGGCCGCCCGGAGCCTGCAACCTGTTCCCGATCCGAGCCGACGCGTGCAAGCCATACAAACCGAGTGCGGTTCTCGGGGTCGTTCTCCACGCCCTCCTCGAGGACACGGCAGCCATAGAGGTCGGCGGCGAGCCGGCCGCCGAGCGCAGCCCACGGCTCGTCGCTCTCAGCCACCACGCGGACAGCCTCGGCGGTGGATTCCACCGCTTTCCGCTCCGCAGCCGCGAGCCGCTGTCTTAGGAAGCGTGCGCACTGGGCGGTCGCCTGCGGGTGGGAGATGACCCGCGTGACGCCTTCGAGGCGCAGCGGACGGCGTGCGATCAGGCAGTGGCGGATCGGGCGGACCACCTCGGCGGCGATCCGGACATCGGAGGCTTCGCCGGCGAGCGCGTCAAGCGTTGCCGTGACGGCGCCCTCGAGCGAGTTCTCGATTGGGACGACCGCGTGGTCGACGTCTCCGTTCTGCACGGCCATGACCGCCTCGAAGACGGTCGCGAAAGGAATCTCCTCCACACCGGCTGGCGCCGAGGCGCGCAGCGCCTCCTCGGTGAAGGTGCCCGCAGGGCCGAGGAAGCCGACGCGCATGCTTCAGACGCTCGGGAGAGGGCGTCTCAGCGGCGGCGCTCGGGCTCGCTCGCGAGCGCCGGGCCCTCCGCGGGCAGCGTGCTCTCTGCAGGCCCGAAGCCCTCGGCGAGCGCTGCTTCGATCGCTTCGAGCTCTTCGGGCGAGAGCTCGAGCTCCGAGGCGCCCTCGCGGACCTGCTTGACGTAGACGCGGCCGTGCTCACGGTGGAGGATTGACGAGATCACGACCCCGGAGCGATGGGAGTCGAGCAGCGCGACGCTGCTCGACTGGCGGCCGGACATCTCGCCGTAGGCGTCGTAGCGCACCAGCGAGCGATAGGCGACGCATCCGTCGAGACGTACCTCCGCTCGGGCAAGGCGCTGCTCGGCATTCTCGAGCAACTGCTCCACGAGCTCGCGCAGCTCCCCGAATCCGAGCTCGAGCGCCTGCGCGTGGGCGACGAGATCACGCTCCTCGTGCTCGCCGAGCACGAGCACTTGAGCTCTCCGCAGGCGCTTCACCTTCACGGCGAGCACCACCGCGAGCGTGAGCGCCGCAAGCCCAAGCACGGCGCCGGCGAGGGCGATCACCACGGGAAGCGAGTCGATCGGGGGGCGCATGAATCGGTCAGCGTAGGGGAAGGCGCTTGCCGCGCTCCTCGAGCCGTCCTACTGGACGAAGGTGATCGGGAAGGAGCGCTCGTTGTTGTCGGTCTCCTCCTCGCCGGGCACCGGCACGACCTCGACCGCGACCGCGACCCGGCGGCCCGTCGGCGGCTTCTCGGCGAGCGGGACCGAAACGGTATCGCTCTGGCCCGCGGCGAGCGGAGAGTCGAGCTGCTTCTCGATCTCGATCGGCTTGCCGGCGCCCTTGATCGAGATCTTCACCGTCACCTCCTCCTTGCTCTCTCCCTGGTTCTCCACCGGGACCTCGAAGGTGAGTCCCTCGGTTGCCGCGAGCTCGACGGGCGTCCCCTCGTCGAGCTCGTCGCCGGGCGGAGTCACGGCGACCGGTCCTAGCCCGGTTCCATGGACGCCCGGCGATGCCGCTTGCGCGCCTTCACCGGAGCGGATTCGCTTGATTCGCCTGCTGACCACCCCCTCTCTGAGCCAGTTGACGTCGCCCAGGAACTGGCTCATCCGAACACTCACTTCACCGAGGAGCTCCCGGCGTTCGAGCGCGCTCGTCACGGCGGGAGCGAAGCGCTGCGCGTAGAGCACATCGCTTGCCAGGAAGCTGCGCATGTCGGCGACCATGCGCTCGACGGCCTCGTCCCGGCCGTCGTCCCCGAGCGCCTGCGGCAGCTCCCTCGCCACTCCGGCGAGCCCGTCGCGGCGCAGGTCGAGCGTCTCGACGAGATAGCGCTGGGCGTCGGTGAGGTCGCTCGGATGATCGACGCCGCGCGCACGCTCAGCCAGCTGCTCGGCCTCCGTACGCAGCCCGTTGACGGCGCTCTCGAGCTCGACGGCGCTCTGCTCGCTTGGCTTTCCCAGCAGCTCGAAAAGGGAGTCGCTCTGCTGCTGGGACTGCTCGAGCAGCCCGGACGTAGTGCGGGCGTAGTCGGTGAGGCCCTGCTCGGCACGCTGGTCGCGGCACGCGCGTACGCCAACGATGGCGAGCAGCAGCAGGATGACGGCGGCGGCCAGCGCCACTCCTCGGCGGGTGTTGACGGTGCGGTCCGAGGTCGGCCGCCCGGCGCGCGCGCGCCGCCGCGCCCGCTGTCGCGATGCACCGCCCGAGCTGCGGCGGGATGGAGGGTCGCGATCTTCGAGGAAGGACACGATCGATTTCCGATTCTGGCGGCCAGACCTGGCTCCCTGTGAGTATGACCGCCGCACCGGAGGGTGCCATGACGCCCATCGTGGTGGGGCGCCATGCTGTTCGAGCGCAGGCAGGACTGGACGGAATGCCGTGCCCAAACGCAGGGGGCGGCGACCGCCACCCGAACATGGAACCCGAGATGGAACGCACCGAGCGGCTCGACGACGCGACCACCACTGCGCTTGATCGCCGCGGCCGTACGTCCGCGCTGGGCGGCGACGTCCCGGAGGCGTATGCGCGCGCAGTGCGGCCCGACCTGGTCCTCGGCCGCTACCGGCTCGAGCGCAGGCTGGGCGCCGGCGGGTTCGGCGTCGTCTGGCTCGCCTACGACGTGCGGCTCGAACGCGAGGTCGCCGTCAAGGCCATTCCCCACGAGCGCGACCTCGAGGCCTCGGCGCCGCGCGCCCAGCACGAGGCGCGCGCCGCGGCAAGGCTGAACCATCCGGCCATCGTCGCGCTCTATGAGCTCGGCGGCGACGACGCCTATGCCTATCTCGTCTACGAGCTCGTCCATGGGTGCTCCCTTGCCGAGCTGCTCGACGCTGACGTCGTCTCGGATCGAGACATAGCGCGCTTGGGCGCCTCGCTCTGCGATGCCTTGGCGCATGCGCACGAGAACGGCGTGATCCATCGCGACGTCAAGCCCCAGAACGTGATCGTGGCGGCGCAGCCGGCCGCAGGCGCCGGCTTTGCCAAGCTCGCCGACTTCGGTGCCGCGCGCTTCGCCGGTCCCGAACGGCTGACTGGCACCGGCGAGGTCATCGGCACGCTTGCCTACATGGCCCCCGAGCAGGCCGAGGGCCGCCACGTCGACGGTGCGGCCGACCTCTACTCGCTCGCCCTGACTCTGTACGAAGGGCTCTGCGGCGAGAACCCCGTGCGCGAGCGCGGCATCGCCGCCACCGCGCGCCGCCTCGGGCGGCCGCTGCCGCCGCTGCGCAGCCGCCGCCGCGACCTCCCGCTCGACATCTGCGATGCGATCGACCGCGCCGTGGATCCGGAGCCCGAGCTGCGGGGAACGCTCGCCGAGCTCGCGAACGCGCTCGACGAGGCGGCAGCGCAGCTGGACGAGGAAGGCGGCCTCGATACCCGCGAGACGGTCGAGCGCTTCGGCCTTGCACCGCGCCGCAGGCGCGGCCTTGGCCGGCGCCTGACGAGAGCCTGGTGGGGGCAGCCCGAGCCACTCGTCCGCGAGGTCGCCCCGGTGCTCGTGCGGACGCTCGCCGGAGGCGCCGCGGGCGGCCTCGTGCTGCTTGGCCTGCGCGCGCTCGGATCGCCGGCCCTGCCCGTCGAGCCGCTCGGGATCGCGGGCGCAGCCGCGCTCGCCGTCGCGCTCCTGCCCCGCCTGGGTTGGCTTGCCGCCGCCGCGGGGTTGATTGCGTGGGCGGCGCTCTCGGGCAGTGCCGGCACCGCTCTGGTGCTGGCCGCCGCGGTCGCGCCCGTGCCGGTCCTGCTGCCTCGCTCGGGCCCCCTTTGGTCGCTGCCGGCGTTCGCTCCCGTTCTCGGAGCAGTCGGCCTGGCGCCGGCGTTCATCGCCCTCGCGGGACTGGCGGGCCGGGCCCGCCAGCGAGTCGGCCTCGCCGTCGCAGGACTGCTCTGGCTCCTCGCGGCCGAGCTGCTGAGCGGCGAGCGCTTGCTCTACGGCCGCGCGCCCGGCACAGCCGCGCAGACCGCCTGGAGCGACTCTGCGCTCGCGGCCGCGCGCGAGGCGCTGTACCCGTTGGCGACTCCTGCGCTTGCCGCGCCGCTGCTCGTGTGGGTGGTATCCGCGCTGCTGCTGCCGCTCTGCGTACGCGGCCGCTCGCCCGCCTACGATCTGGCCGGCGCTGCGATCTGGGCTGCGGGCGTGCTCGTCGTGCACCAGGCGACGGCCGAGGCGCTCGCGCCGTGGCTCGCGGCAATGGGGGCCCGCGGCGCTGCCGGAGCCGTTGTCGCAGGCGCTCTGATGGCGGTGGTCGCGGCCCCCATCTTGCGTAGGATGGCTTTGGAATGAGCCTGCTGCGCAACCTCGAATCGAAGCTCGAGGACCTCGTCGAGGGCACCTTCGGCAGGGTTTTCAAGTCGAGCGTTCAACCCGTGGAGCTCGCCCGCAAGCTGGCAAAGACGATGGAGCAGCACCGCTCCGTGTCGATCTCCCGCGTGTACGTGCCGAACCACTACTCGGTCTTTCTCTCGCCGAGCGACCGCGGCCAGTTCGAGAACTACGAGGATGCGCTCAGGAAGGAGCTCTCCGACTATCTCCTCGAGCACGCCCGTGACGAGGGTCTGGCGCTCACGACCCGGCCCCGGGTCGACTTCGAGACCGACGAGCAGCTACAGGTGGGCGAGTTCGGCATCCAGGCGCACATGGTGCAGGCTCCCGAGGAGGAGTCGCTCCTGGGCGAGCAGGAGTCCCACAGCAACACGATGGTCTACTCGCCGGCGCGCGAGCCCCGTCAGGTCTCGGGCGGCCGGCAACGTTCGAGCCGCGACCGGGCGCTGCTCGTCGGTGACGGCCGGCGGATGGTGCTCGCGGGCGACGGCGCGACGCTCGGACGCTCGCGCGAATGCGACTTCGTGCTTGACGATCCGAACGTGTCACGCAAGCACGCCGAGGTCACCCGCCGCGGCGACGAGTGGGTGGTGCGCGACCTCGGCTCGACGAACGGGATCAAGGTGAACGGGCGACGGGTGGAGGAGGCGCCGCTGTCCCCGGGCGACGTGATCGCCGCGGGTCTCGTCCAGCTGTCGTTCGAGATCGAGTAGCGCATGGACGAGGACCCGCTCGTCGTGCTGCTCAAGTTCGGCTTCCTGGCCGTCCTATACCTCTACCTTTACCTGGTGGCCCGCAGCGCCGCGCGCGACCTGACCGGACGGAATGAGGGGCTCGTGCAGGAGAGCGCCCCGTCCAGCGGCGCGCGCACCGACGGGCGCAAGCGCTCGGGCGGCGATCTGCGTGCCGGGGTGAGCCCGCGGCTCGAGGTGGTCGCCGCACTCGGGCACGAGCCCGGCACGAGCTTCGAGATCGACGACGGCGTGATCCTCGGCCGCGCGAGCACGGCCCAGGTCAAGATCGACGACCCGTTCGCCTCAGGAGCTCACGCGCGCATATTTCCCCGCGGCCAGTTCATGTACATCGAGGACATGGGATCCACCAATGGCAGCTACCTGAACGGCCGCCAGCTGCGTCGTGCGGAGCGGCTCAAGGTCTCCGACGTCGTCCGCATCGGCGACACCGAGTACCGGTACCAGGAATAGGCATGA
>JBBSNQ010000009.1:0-18130 GCA_038232575.1 Solirubrobacterales bacterium
CGCTCGAGTTGCTGCTCGCCGAGGTCGACGCGGCCTCCGGCGCCGACGCGCGGCTCGACGCAGCGGCCGCCGACGTGCGCGGCGAGCTCGGCGACTGGGAGGACATGGAGGCGCGGGCCCGGCGAATCGTCGAGCGCTTGGCGCTGACGCTGCAGGGAGCGCTGCTCGTCCGCCACGCCCCGCCGGCAGTGGCCGACGCGTTCTGCGCCTCGCGGCTGGCCGGCGACGGCGGTCTCGCCTTCGGCACCCTGCCCGCCGGCACCGACTTCGACTCGATCATCGCGCGCCACACGCCGCAGCTGCAGTAGCCGAGAAGAAGGCGCCTTGGGCTATGGCAGCAGCCAGTAGAACCGGTAGAAGTCGTTCTCGATCGGCAGCACCTCGAAGCCCTCGAATCCCGCCTCCTCGGCATAGCGGCGCGCAGTGTCCGCGCGCATCACGGTTCCTGTGCCGACCGCGTCCTCCCCGACCATGCCGACCGGCAGGCAGTGGACGACGCTGAGGCCGTAGTAGAAACGCTCCAGATCCTCGCCGGGAACGGCGAACGCCTCGGCCACGCGCTCGTCAGCGATCACGACGGAGCCTTCCTCCGCGAGCAGCCCCCGGCATGCGCGCAGCACCTCGACCGGATAGGACATGTCGTGGAGCGACTCGAAGATCGTCACGAGATCGCAGCTTCCGGCGAGTTCGTGATCGGCGGCGTCGCGCACGTGGAAGCTCACGCGGTCCTCGACGTCGCTGCCGGATATGGCCCTTCGAGTTCCGAGGGCCTCTCCCTCATGTGTACCACGGCGGTCAAGACCCGGCTCTTGCGCCAGCCCTACTTCGAACTGCGCCGAAGCGGCAAAAGTGCTATACCAGATTGCATACATACATCCGCCACCGCAGGAGGAGCCATGGCTACCCAGCAAGCGCCGATCGACGAGGGAAAGCTCGAGCAGTTTCTCGGCAGGGTGGTGAGCGACATGGGAGCGACGCTGAGCGCCCAGCTCGTGCGCATCGGCGAGAAGCTCGGGCTATACAGGGAGATGGCGGGGGCGGGGCCGCTGACGTCCGCCGAGCTGGCCGAGCGCACCGATACCGCCGAGCGCTACGTTCGCGAGTGGCTCGCCGCACAAGCCGCCGGCGGGTACGTCACCTACGATCCGGGCAGCGGTCGCTACGAGCTGCCGGCAGAGCACGCGATGGCGCTCGCCGACGAGGACAGCCCCGTCTGCATGCTCGGTGCCTTCCAGAGCTTCGCCTCTCTCGTCGAGGACGAGCCGAAGCTGATCGAGGCGTTCCGGACCGGCGAGGGAGTCGGTTGGCACGAGCACGCGCCCGGACTGTTCGAGGGGACCGAGCGCTTCTTCCGGCCGAGCTATCGCGGCAACCTTGTCCAGTCATGGCTACCGGCGCTCGACGGAGTCGAGCAGAAGCTCGAGCGGGGCGCGCGGGTCGCCGACATCGGCTGCGGCCACGGCGCCTCGACGATCATCATGGCCAAGGCCTATCCGCAGTCGACCTTCACGGGCTTCGACTACCACGGTCCCTCGATCGAGGCCGCCGAACGGGCCGCGAGGGACGCGGGCGTGGCAGAGCGCGCGAGCTTCGCCATCGCGGGCGCCAAGGACTACCCGGGAAGCGGCTACGACCTCGTGGCGTTCTTCGACTGCCTGCACGACATGGGGGATCCGGTCGGCGCCTGCCGCCACGTGCTCGAGTCGCTCGACTCGGACGGCACGCTGATGCTCGTCGAGCCGTTTGCCGGCGATCAGGTCGAGGAGAACCTCAACCCGGTCGGGCGGGTGTTCTACGGCTTCTCGACGCTCGTGTGCACGCCGGCCTCGCTCGACCAAGAGGTCGGTCTCGGGCTCGGTGCCCAAGCGGGCGAAGCGCGCCTGGGCGAAGTGGCGACCGAAGCCGGCTTCACCCGCTTCCGGCGCGCCACGCAGACGCCGTTCAACCTCGTGCTCGAGGCCCGTCCGTAAGGTCGAACGTCACGCCCGTAAGCCCCTCCGAGACCTCCCACAGACGCCCCGCCACCTGCTCGTCCTTCGAGCGGGCGTTCGAGTCGACGACCTTCGGGTGGCCGCTCTGCTCGAGCCGCCCGTCCGGGCCGACGTAGCTGCCGCCGGCCAAGTCGGGCACGGTCGCGGCGTAGAGGCTCGGCAGAGCCCCCATCTCCTCGTCCTGGGCGAAGAGGCTGTTGGCGACCCCCATCACCCGCTCCTTGAGCGCGCTGCCGTCCATGCGCGGCGCCGCGGACTGGAGATTGGTGGCCGCGTACCCGGGGTGGGCGGCCATGCTGCGTAGCGGCAGCCCGGCGGCCTGCGCCCGGCGCTGGAGCTCGTAGGCGAAGAGCAGGTTGGCGAGCTTCGACTGGCCGTAGGCGCGCCAGCGCTTGTAGCTGCGCTCGCCCTGGAGGTCGTCGAAGTCGATCTTGCCGAAGTGGTGCGCGCCGCTGCTCACCGTGACCACGCGCGGGTCAAAGCCTTGCCGGAGCGCCGGCAGCAGCAGGCCCGTGAGCGCGAAGTGACCGAGGTGGTTGGTCCCGATCTGCATCTCGAACCCGTCGGCTGTCTCGCGCCGGGGGAGCGCCATCACGCCGGCGTTGTTGACGAGCAGGTCGAGGCCGCCCGGCCGCGCCCCCACCTCCTCGGCGAACGAGCGCACCGCAGCGAGGTCGGCCAGGTCGAGCGCCATCACCTCGATCTCGGCGTCCGGCGCCTGCTCCCGGATCGCGCCGGCGGCCTCCTCCCCGCGCGTCTCGTCCCGGCAGGCGAGGACGACGTGTGCGCCGGCGCGTCCGAGCTCGCGGGCGGTGATGAGCCCGAGCCCGCTGTTGGCGCCCGTGACGACGGCGCTGCGGCCCGACTGGTCGGGGATCTCGGATGCGGTCCACTTCGACATCGGAGGTCCGCCTACGAGCCGCCGGCGATCTCCAGGAAGGCCTCGCAGCGGCGCAGGTCGCGCTCGGCGAGCTTGCGCTCCTCGCTCCCCTCCTCGGCCTTCTCGACCGTCTCGCGAGCCTGCTTGGCGCGCGACTCGAGGTCCGAGGAGTCAAGCTCGCTGGGCTCGATCGCCTCCTCCACGAGCACGAGCGCGCGGTTGTCGGCCATCTGCAGGTAGCCCTCGCCCTGGGCGAAGCGGACCGGGTCGCTCTCGCTCGTGTAGAGGCGCAGCTCGGTCGGGTCGAGCATCGCGAGCAGCGGTACGTGGTTGGCGCGGATGCCGATCGAGCCGATCTGGGTGCGCGTCGCGAGCATCTCGACCTCGTCGTTGAAGACCTCGCCCTCGGGGGTCAGCACCTCGACGGGAAACGTGTTGTGGGCCATCGGAAGCCTGCGCCCGCGAGCCTAGGACTTCTCGTCGGAGTCGCTCGACTCCTCGTCGGAGCTGCCCGAGTCCTTGCTCGAGTCCTCGTCCTTCTCGTTCTTCTTGTCCGAGTCGTCGGAGTCCTCGTCGTCCTCGTCGCTCCCGCCCTCGGATACGACCTCGTCGATCGTGCCCTTGAGCAGGAAGGCGCGCTCGGGCAGCTCGTCGTGCTTGCCCTCGAGGATCTCGCTGAAGCCCCGCACCGTCTCCTCGATCGACACGTACTTGCCCTCCGTGCCGGTGAACTGCTCGGCGACGAAGAACGGCTGGGATAGGAAGCGCTGGATCCGGCGCGCGCGCTGGACGGCGACCTTGTCCTCGTCGGAGAGCTCGTCGATGCCGAGGATCGCGATGATGTCCTGCAGCTCTTTGTAGCGCTGCAGCACCTGCTTGACCTCGCCGGCGACGCGGTAGTGCTCCTCGCCGACGATGTCGGGCTTCAGGATCGTCGAGGTCGAGTCGAGCGGGTCGACCGCCGGGTAGATGCCCTGCTCGGCGACGTCGCGCGAGAGCGTCGTGTTGGCGTTCAAGTGGGTGAACACCGATGCCGGCGCCGGGTCGGTGAGGTCGTCGGCGGGGACGTAGATCGCCTGGACCGAGGTGACCGACCCCTGCCGGGTCGAAGTGATGCGCTCCTGGAGCTGACCCATCTCGGTCTCGAGCGTCGGCTGGTAGCCCACCTCGGAGGGCATCCGCCCGAGCAGCGCGGAGACCTCCTGCCCGGCCTGGACGAAGCGGAAGATGTTGTCGATGAAGAGCAGCACGTCCTGCTCGCGCTCGTCGCGGAAGTACTCGGCCATCGTCAGCCCCGACAGCGCGACCCGGCTGCGGGCCCCCGGCGGCTCGTTCATCTGGCCGAAGATGAGCATCGTCTTGTCGAGGACGCCCGACTCCTTCATCTCGAGCCACAGGTCGTTGCCCTCGCGCGAGCGCTCACCGACGCCACAGAAGGCGGACAGGCCGCCGTGCTCCTGGGCGATGTTGTGGATCAGCTCCTGAATCAGGACCGTCTTGCCGACGCCGGCGCCGCCGAAGAGGCCGACCTTGCCGCCCTTCGCGTAGGGGGCGAGCAGGTCGATCACCTTGATGCCGGTCTCGTAGACCTCGCGCGCGGCGATCAGGTCCTCGACCGGAGGCGCCGAGCGGTGGATCGGCCAGCGCTCCTCGACCTCGACCTCGTCGCCCTGGTCGATCGCGTTGCCGAGCACGTCGAAGATGCGGCCGAGCGTCGCGTCGCCGACCGGCACCGTGATCGGTCCGCCCGTGTCGCGGATGCTCACGCCGCGCGCGAGCCCGTCCGTCGAGCCCATCGCCACCGCGCGTACGCGACCGTCGCCGAGGTGCTGCTGGACCTCGAGCACGAGCTTCGCGGCCTCGCCGGAGTCGCTCTCGCCATCGCCATCGCCGCCCCGGTCGACCTCGAGCGCGAAGTTGATGTCGGGCAGGTGGTCGGGGAAGCTCGCCTCGATCACCACGCCCGAGATCTCCTCGATGCGGCCGAGGTTCTCGGCGCTGCCGTCGCCGTTCTGCTCGCCGGCGTCCCGCTCCTGCTCGCCGGTGCCGCTCGACTGCTCGGAGCGACCGTCGCCGGCCGACTGCTCCGACCCGGTCCCATCCTCATTCTCGTGCTCGGTCTGCTCTTCGGTGCGGGCTTCCACGGTGACTCCTCCTAGCTGATCGCCTCGGCTCCAGCGACGATTTCAAGTAGCTCCTGCGTGATGTCGGCCTGCCGCTGCCGGTTCGCCTCGAGCTGCAGGTCGTCGAGCAGGTCGCTTGCGTTGTCGGAGGCGCTGCGCATGGCGGTCATGCGGGCGCCGTGCTCGGAGGCCGTCGATTCGAGCAGTGCCCGGTAGATCGAGACCTCGACGTAGTCGGGGGCGAGGCGCTTAAGGATATCGGCGGGCTCCGGCTCGTACAGCCACAGGGCACGGTGCCCGTTCGAGGACGCATCGCCGTCTTCGCCGTCTTTGCTCTCGGCCTCGTCGCCCGCGGCCTCGCCCTTGCCCGAGTCGGCGCCCTCGCCGCCCTCGGCGGGGCCGAGGAACTGGGCCTGCTGGAGCGGCAGCAGCGTCTCGTGCCGCACCTCCTGGGTGAGCGCCGAGATGAAGCCGTTGTAGATGATCTCGACGCGGTCGAGCTTCTCGTCGGTGTAGGCGCCGATCAGGCCCTCGGCGATCGAGCGCGCGTCCGAGTAGGCGGGCCGATCGGTGAAGCCCGTAAACGACTGCTCAAGCTCGAGACCGCGGAAGGCGATCGAGGAGGCGCCGCGCTTGCCGGACGCGTACCAGGCGACCTGCTGGCCGTCGCGCTCGAGCGCGCGCCCGCGGCGGGTGCCCGCCCGGATGATCTGCGAGTTGAACGGCCCGGCCAGGCCGCGGTCGCCCGTCACGAGCAGCAGCCCGACGCGGTCGACCGAGTCGTGCTCGTTGAGCAGCGGCAGGTTCGGATCCTGATCCGCGGCCTCCGTCGCCTGGCGCGCCATCCGGCGCAGCGCGTCGGCGTAGGGCCGCAGCACGGCGATCCGCTGCTCGGCCTTGCGCAGCCGGGCCGCCGCGACCATCTCCATCGCGCGCGTTATCTGCTTGATGTTCTTGACCGACGATATGCGGTCCTTGATGTCCTTCTGCGAGGCCATCCGGTCTGCGTGGGGCGCGGCCGGCTAGCCGGCCGCGGCCTTCTCGCCCTTCTCGGACTTCTCGCCGTCGCCGCCCGAGTCCGAGCTTCCCTTCGAGTCCGAGCCGCTCTTCGAGTCCGAGCTGGCGTTGGAGTCCGAGCCGGCGCCGGAGTCCTCGTCCTTGACCCGGTCGGACTCGCCCTCCTCGATCGGCTCGCCCTCCTCGTCGAAGTCGGGGCCGAAGTCGTCGACAGCCTCCGCGATCGCGTCGCCGAGCTCCTTCTCGATCTCGTCGCTCCAGTCTCCCCCGGCGATCTTTTCGAGCAGATCGCTCTTCTCCGAGCGCAGCCGCTGGCTCAGGCTCTCCTGGAAGCTCTCGACGCGCTCCACCTTGATCCGGTCGAGGTAGCCGCCGGTGCCCGAGTAAATCGCCGCGACCTGGTCCTCGGTGGCCATCGGCAGCAGCTCGTTCTGGTTAAGCGTCTCGGTCACTCGCTCGCCGCGCGAGAGCGTCGCCTGCGTCTCGGGGTCGAGCTCAGAGCCGAACTGGGCAAACGACGCGAGCTCGCGGTACTGCGAGAGATCGAGCCGCAACCGCCCGGCGACCTTCTTCATCGGCTTCGGCTGCGCGCTGCCGCCGACCCGCGAGACCGAGTTGCCGACGTTGATCGCCGGCCGCGTGCCCGACAGGAACAGGTCCTGCTCGAGGAAGATCTGGCCGTCGGTGATCGAGATCACGTTGGTCGGGATGTAGGAGGAGATGTCGCCCGCCTGCGTCTCGATGATCGGCAGCGCGGTGAGCGATCCGCCGCCCTCGTCCTCGCTCAGCTTGGCGGCGCGCTCGAGCAGCCGCGAGTGCAGGTAGAAGACGTCGCCCGGATAGGCCTCGCGACCGGGCGGGCGCCGCAGCAGCAGCGACATCTGGCGGTAGGAGTCGGCGTGCTTGGTCAGGTCGTCGTAGATGCACAGGGCCGCACGGCCGTCGTACATGAAGTGCTCGGCCATCGCGCAGGCCGCGTAGGGCGCGACGAACTTGATCGGCGCGGCCTCGTTGGCGGGCGCCACCACGATGATCGTGTTGTCGAGCGCGTCGTGCTCGTCGAGCAGCTCCGCGACCCGCACGACCTCGGCCATGCGCTTGCCGATCGCGACGTAGACGCAGATCAGGTCCTTGTCGCGGTTGTTGATGATCGTGTCGAGCGCCAGCGCCGTCTTGCCGGTCTGGCGGTCGCCGATGATCAGCTCGCGCTGCCCGCGGCCGATCGGGACCATCGAGTCGATCGCCTTGAGGCCCGTGAGCATCGGCTCCTCGACGGGCTGGCGCTGGACGACGCCGGGAGCGAGGAACTCGGCGGGCCGGGTCTGCTCGGCGTTCACCTCGCCCTTGCCGTCGAGCGGGTTGGCGAGCGGGTCCACCATTCGCCCGAGCAGCGCGTCGCCGACCGGCACCTCGAGCAGGCTGCCGGTGCGCTTGACGGTGTCGCCCTCCTGGATCTTGCCCCAGTCGCCGAAGAGCACGGTGCCGACGTTGTCGGCCTCGAGGTTGAGCGCGAGGCCGCGCACGTCGTGCGGGAGCTCGAGCATCTCGAGCGAGATGCAGTTGTCGAGCCCGTGGACGCGGGCGATGCCGTCGGCGATCGAGAGCACTGTGCCCACCTCGGAGAGGTCGGCCTGACCATCTGTGTCGAGGCCCTCGATGCGACTGCGGAGGATGCTCGTGATCTCGTCTGGCTTGATCTTCATGCGCTGGCTGCTCTCCTTACGCCGCCCTGGCGACCTGTTTGCGGGCTCGCTCGAGGCGGGATCGAACGCTCTTGTCTAGGACCATATTGCCGACCTGGATCACCAGGCCGCCGAGTATCTCCGGATCGACCGAGCTCGAGAGCTCGACCCGCATGCCGGTCTGCTCGCCGATCGCACGCCCCACCCCCTCGGCCGTCTGCTCGTCGAGCTCCACGGCGCTCGTGATCGAGACCGGGAGGAGGTTCTCCTTCTCGGTCCAGAGCTTGTCGAAGGTGCGCCGGACGCGATGGATCACGGGCATCCGATGGCGCTCGCAGAGCAGCTCGAGAAAGCGCACGAGATACTCGTCGGCGTCCTCGAGGACCTTCGAGATCCCGTCGGCCTGCTCCTGCGAGGAGAAGTAGGGCGAGAAGAAGAAGACCTGCAGGTCGCGGCTCGAGGCGAGCTCGTCGCAGACCTGGCCGAGCTGCTCGTGGACCGCGTCGATGCGGTCGTGCTCTTGGGCGGACTCGAACAGCGAGCGCGCGTAGACCTCCGCCAGCTCCTGCATCAGGCGCTGCCTCCCGCGCGCATCAGCCGCTGCTCTCGCGGTCGCCGGAGGAGGAGCTCTCGCCGCCGCTCGAGCTCCCGCCGCCGTTCGAGCCCTCGTCGCCGTTCGAGGCGCCCGCGCTCGAGAAGACCGAGAAGTCGGCGTCGTCGAGCGCCTCCTCGATCAGGCGGCGGTGATCGTCGTCGTCGAGGCTCTTGCGCGTGACCTTCTCCGTCGCCATGATCGTGAGATCGGCGACCTCCCTGCGGATCTCGTCGAGCGCCCGGCGCGACTCGCGCTCGATGTCGCGCTTGGCGCGCTCCATTGTCTCCTCGCGCTCCTTGCGCGCATCGGCGCGCGCCTCCTCCTCGGTGCGGTCGGCGGCCTTGCGGGCGCGCGCGACGATCTCGTCCGCCTGGCCGCGCGCCTCCTTGAGGCGGCCGCGGTACTCCTCGAGCAGCTCGTCAGCCGCGGCGCGCGTGCGCTCGGCCTCGTCGATCGAGCGCTCGATCGCCTGCCGGCGCTCGTCGAGGAAGCTCGCGATGCGCGGGAACGCGTACTTGCGCAGCACGAGGAAGGTGAGCCCGAAGGCGAGCAGCGTCCAGATCATCAGGCCGAGCCCCGGCGTGACGAGGAACGAGCCCTCGCTGCCGCCTCCGCCGCCCTCCATCGGCGGTGGGGGCGGTGGTCCCTGACCAGGCGGGATCCCGCCCGGAGGCGGTGCACCCGAGGCCGGAGGCGGACCGGTCGGAGGCGCGGGCGCGC
Organism: Solirubrobacterales bacterium; assembly: GCA_038232575.1. GTDB lineage: Bacteria > Actinomycetota > Thermoleophilia > Solirubrobacterales > Thermoleophilaceae > JACCZP01. The sequence continues at coordinate 9,009 of JBBSNQ010000009.1, forward strand.
CGCCCGGCGGGGGCCCGCCCGCCGGCGGCGCCGCCTGCGCCAGCAGCACGTTGGTGACGAGCTGTGCGAGCACGCTCATCTACTAGGCGATGAAGAACGCAACCAGCGACATGAGCAGGCCGTAGAACACGATCGCCTCGGTCAGCGCGAAGCCGAGCCACATGATCGACTGGATCTCGTCGCGCATCTCGGGCTGGCGGGTGACCGACTCGATCACCTTGCCGAAGATGTAGCCGACGCCGATGCCCGGGCCGATGGCGGCAATCGCGGTGCCGAGGCCGAGCGCGATCGCCTTGCCGGGGTTCGACTGCGCCTGGGCTATGAGGATGACGAATCCTTGTAGGTCGGGAAGCAGATCCACGGTGGTTCCTCCTTAGTGGGACTCCTCGGCGGTAGCCTCGCCGAGGTAGATGGCGGACAGGATGGCAAAGATGAACGCCTGCAGCGACGCGACGAGGCCGATCTCGAAGACCCAGAACGCCGCGCCCACCGGCACCAACAGGACGCCGACGATCCACGAGCCGAGGATCACGGCCATGCCGCCGGCCATGATGATGATCAGCAGATGGCCCGCAAGCAGGTTGGCGAACAGCCGCGCCGAGAGCGAGGCGAGCCGCAGCACCTGCGAGATCACCTCGATGCCGAACACGAGCGGCGCGGCGGCCTTCGGCACCCCGGAGGGCATCCAGCTCTTCAGGTAGCCGATCAGGCCCTTCTTCCGGATCCCCTCGACGTGGTAGGAGATCCAGACCACGATCGTGAGCACGAGCGGCATCGAGTAGTTCGCGGTGGCGGCGTAGATGGCAAACGACGGCACCTCGAGTCCGAGCACGTCGACCTTGTGCTGCGTGTTCACGGGCAGCGGGATGAAGCCGATCATGTTCGAGAACCAGATGAAGAAGAAGAGCGTGGCGATGAACGCGAACCACCTGCCGGCCATGTGCTTGTCCATGTTGTCCTGGGTGATCGTGCGGTTGGTCAGGTCGTAGCCGAGCTCGATCGCGGTCTGGACGCGGTTCGGCTTTGCCTCCAACCGTCGTGCGATCCAGAGCATCGTGAAGATCGTGGCCGCCGCCGCCAGGAAGAGGTAGAACACGAACTTGTTGATCGACATGTCGATCGGCCCGAGCTTGAGCTCGATCCAGGGGGTCAGCTTGAACTCGTCCTGGGGCTTGAACTCCTCGGCGGCGACCGCGCCGGCGGGCGTAACGAGCAGCAGCGCGAACGGCGTCAGGGCCGTCAGGATCCGCGCTTTCATCGCGCCGCGAGCCCCTTCGCCATGAGCAAGCGCCCTCATCGCGCAGCAAGCCCCTTCGCCGCCTGCGTCGAGAGCAGGTGGACGGTGAATGTCAGGAGCACGAGCAGCGCCGCGGCGAGCCCGGCCTCGTCGCCGAGCGCCAGGCCGCCCGCGAGGATCCCCGAGAGCACGAGCAGTGCGCGCGTCATGAACCCGCTCACGACCCAGCCGGCGACCTTGCCGGGCTCCGTCGCCGCCTCGACCTGGCGGTCGAAGGCGAGCTGAATCCCCCGCTGCACCATCCATACGGCGGCGGCGAGCGCCCAGCCCGCGACGGGCAGCCCGGCGGCTGCGAAGAGCGCCAGAGCGAGCGCGAGCACGGCGAGGTCGAGGTTGCGCACTAGGCGAGCGGCCAAGGCCCGGTCAGATGTCCCTGAAGATCGTGTAGACGAGGGCGAAGCCTGCCAGCAGGCCCACGAAGCCGCCGAGCGTCGCGACCAGCCCCGGCGCCCCCGCGAGCGTGCCGATGCCGAGCCCGATCAGCGCCCCGAGCACGATCGCGGACAGCAGCATCAAGCCGGCGGCCGCGGCGTTGCGGGTTGGGCCTTTCACAATGGTCTCTGAGGTGGGGCATCGAAGCGATCCGCGGCGCCGGAAGTGGACGGGACGCCGCTACTCGCGGCACGCAAGCTGCACTGTACTAGCTGGGAAGCCCTCCGGGGCAGCCACCTCATGACCGTCCGAGTGCTCACCTGGAACCTCTTCCACGGGCGCGACGCCCCGCCCGACCCCTGCCTGCACACGTGGCGCTCGCGGATACTGGGCGCAGAGGAGCGAAACGCGACCCACGCACAGGTCAACCGGCCGCTGCGCACCGAGTTCTCGGACCTGATCGCCGGGCTCGAATGGGACCTCGCCCTAATCCAGGAAGCTCCGCCGCGCTGGCTCGAGGCGCTCTGCTCCGCGGCTCGCGCCAGCGGGCGGTCGGCGCTGACCGCGCGCAACCTCGGCGCCGGCGTGCGCGCACCGCTCGCCGAGTGGCGCCCCGACCTGCTCGCCTCCTGGGAGGGCGGCTCCAACCTGGTGCTCGCGCGCGCGCCGTGGCGCATCGACGAGACCCGCAGGCTGACGCTCACCCATCGCCCCGAGCGACGGCGCATGCTGTGGGTGCGCCTCTCGGAGCCGGGCGGGCGCACCCTCTGCGCGGCCAACCTGCACGCAAGCATCACCGGCCGCGGGCCCGAGCGCGACGTGGTGCGCGCGGCGGCGCGTGCCCTCGCCTGGGCCGGGGCGAGCCCGCTGGTGCTGGGTGGTGACCTGAACCTGCGCCCGCGCCTGTCCCCCGCCGCCTTCGAGGCGCTCGCGCGCCGGGGGCTAGGTCCAGCCGGCGCGCCAGACTCGGTAGACCACCTGCTCGCGCACGGCCTCGAGGTGGTCGAGCCTCCCCGTGCGCTGCCGGCCGCCCGCCGCGAGATCGAGCGTCCGGACGGCCGGCGGCTGCGGCTCTCCGACCATGCTCCGCTGCTTGCGCGCTTCGCGCTCGGCGGCGGACGGGGTCTGCGAAGTTAGACGGCGCCCTGGGAGGCAGCGTCCCGCGAAGCGCCTTCCCGCGTAGCGGCGCCCCCCTGCTCACGGCCCGCGAGATGCCGGCGCAGGAAGTACAGCTCGTCGCCGACCGAGCGCTCGAACGGCTCGCCGCGATAGAGGTCGAAGTGGCCGACCGGATACCAGCGCACCTCCGCGCGCCCCTTGGCGCGCCAGGCGGCGGCCTCCGCCGCGCTCGGCGGTGCGACGCTGTCGTGGACGGCCGCCTGTACGAGCAGTGGACAGCGCAGCTCCCCGGCTCGGAGGCCGGGGCGATAGACGCCCGCCCCGAGCATGATCCGCGCGCAGACCTCGTTGCGCCACGTCGGCCCGACGATCGCGCGGTAGCCGGGCTCTGCGTCCTCGCTGCTCATCACCGCGAGCGTGCCCGGCGCCCCGACGACCGGGATCGTGACGGGCTCGCCCCCGCGCGCGGCGGATGCGGCGTCGCGCAGGCCGGCCGCCGCGAGCCGCGCCAGCGCTCCGATGCCGGCGTAGCCGGCGAGCGCCCGCAGAACGGCCAAGCCGTCCATCGCCGGCACCTGCGAGATGATCGCGGCGAGGCGCGCGTCGGCCGCTCCGACCGCGGTCACATGGCCGCCCGCGTACGAGGTACCCCAGAGGACGATGCGCTCGGGGTCGACGCCCTCGAGCGAGCGCGCGCAGGCGATCGCCGCGCGGTAGTCCTCGTGCTGGCCGGCGATCGAGACGAGCTGGCGCGGCTCCCCGCTGGAGGCGCCGAAGTGGCGGTAGTCGAAGACGAGCGCGTCAAGGCCCGCCGCGGCGAAGCGCTCGGCGTAGGGCAGCAGGCCGGAGTCGCGCGTGCCCGCGAAGCCGTGCCCGAGCACGACGCAGGGCCGGCCGTGCTCTCCGAGGAAGGCGTCCCCCTCGCCGGGCAGGTGCCACGCCGCGCAGCGCTCGCCGCCGCTATCGAAACGGATGTCCTGCACGTCTGCTCGACCCTCCGTGTCGGCGCGATCCGCCGTGCCGGCGCGATCGTCGTTGCCCGCTCGATCCACCACGGCTGCTCGGCGGCCTCAGGTGGCCAGCGCGGGCTCGGCCGCGGCCGTCCTCGCGCGCCCCGCAAGCCGCGCCGGCCCCTGGGCGCGGGCCCGATCCCGGCCGGCCGGGATCTCGCGCTTGCGCAGGTCGTGCTCGTAGCGGTACCAGTCGAGCTGCATCGTGTGGCGGGCGCGCTTGGCGAAGTGCCCGACGTGGATCTTCTCGTCGCGAGGAATCGTGCGCTCCATCTCGGCCTCCTCCGGCGGCAGCCAGTCACCGCCGAGGTAGCGGGCAGCGAGCTTGGCCTGCAGCTCGGCGAACGGGAAGATCGTCGGGATCGGCTGACCGAGGCCGATGAAGGCGAGGTCGTCGAGGCCCGGCTTGAACATCCGCTTGTAGAGCGGCAGCCTGTTGTCGGGCGCCGAGAGGAAGTCCGGGTCGAAGAACGGGAAGCTGATCCTGTAGCCGGTCGCATAGATGATCGTATCGACCGCCTCGACGCTCCCGTCGGTGAAGCGCACGCTGTCGCCGAGCAGCTCGGCGACGTCGGGCTTTGCCTCCGCGTCGCCCGAGCCGAGTCGCAGCAGCAGCTCGCTCGAGACGGTCGGATGAGCCTCCATGAAGCGGTGGTTGGGAGTCGGCAGGCCGAAGTCCTCCATCCGCCCCGAGGCGATCCGCGGCAGCACCGCTCCGAGCCGGCGCTGGAGGCCGAGCGGGAGCCGCGGGCTCGTCCTGATGACCTGGTCGGTCGGCTTGCCGAAGATGTACTTGGGCATCACCCAGGCGCTGCTGCGCGTCGAGACGAACGTCTGCTCGGCGACGCCCTTGCGCGAGATCTCCGAGGCGATGTCGACCGCGCTGTTGCCGATACCCACGACGAGCACCCGCCGGCCGTGCATGTCGAGCGGCTCGGTCGTGTCGACGTACTCGTGCGAGTGGATCGCCTCGCCGTCGAAGTGCCCCGGGAAGTCCGGGTAGCGCGGGTCCCAGTGATGTCCGTTGGCGACCAGCAGGGCGTCGTAGCTGCGGACCTCGCCCGAGTCGAGCTCGATCCGCCAGCCGCCGCCCTCCTGACGCTCGGCGCGCTCGACGGCGGTCTCGAAGCGAATCGCCTCACGCAGCGCGAACGCGTCGGCGTAGTCGTGCAGCCACTCGAGGATGTGGCTGTGATGCGGGTAGTCGGGGTAGCGCTCCGGCATCGGGAAGTCGCGGAAGGAGATCGAGTCCTTCGAGATGTCGATGTGGAGCGACCGGTATGCGGAGGAGCGCCGGTTCGGGTTGCGGAAGTACCAGTTGCCCCCGATGTCGTCGCTGGCCTCGAAGCAGTCGTAGGGAACCCCCCAGTCCGCGAGCGCCTTGCCGCTCACGAGGCCGCTCACCCCCGCGCCGATCACGCATGTTCTTGGAAGCTCGGCCATCGCCTTTCCCTGTGTCGTCGCCCGCCGTTCCTCGGCGGCTTTGCTCGGCAGCTTCACCGTAACGGCTTCCGCGGGCTGGGAGGGCACGCGTGCGAGAGATCAGGTAGTGGGCCCACTACCAGAGATCATGGACCGCGGCGTCGGTGCTAGTGTGCGATCGAAGGGGAACGGTTTGGGGGGTTGATGCTGCTAGGCGCGCAAGTGACCGCCGGGTGGGCGGTTGGCTTCATTATCGGGACGTTGGTCGTGTTGGTCGTTGCGGTGCTCGTCATCGCGCTTATCGTGCTGGCATCGAGCATCCGCTCTCGGGCGGCCGATGCGCACACGGCGCTCGAGCGGGCGGAGCAGGCCACGGCCTCGCTGCACGGGGTGGACAAGCTGAACGACTGCGCTGTGAGGGTGCTCGAAGGCGCAAAGACCGCGCGCAGGGCCCTGACGGGGAAGTGAAGTAGATGCCCGACACCGGCCTGTGGGTGATCGCTCTGGTCCTGGGGGCGGTCGTGCTCATCGTCGTCGCCGCCCTTCTCTTCCTGCTCTACCGCTCCGTGCAGGGCATCGAGTCGGAGGCCGAGTCGCTCGTGGGGATCGGCGAGCGGGTGGCTGCCAACACGACGAAGATCAACGATCTGCTGACAACCGCGTCTGTCTTGAGGCAGATCAAGGAGGAGGTTCTCATCCACGAGGAGCACCTCTCACGGCAATGACGACCGCGCTCCTGATCGTCCTGACGGTGCTCGAGATCGTGGCGCTGGTCGCCGTGCTCGCGCTCTTCCTTCACCTGCTCGCCGGTCGACTCCACTCGATCGCCGAGACCCTCACCAGGGTCGACGCCCATGTCGGCACGATCGAGAAGGATCTGGGCATCCTAAAGGTCGGCGCGCCGGCGATAAACACGCGACTGCGGGACATCGTGGCGGCTCTTTCGAGGGTCGCCGAGAAGGCCGAGCGGGCGGCGAAGGGCTGAGGAGAAGGCAATGGCGCTCTGGTGGATCGGCAACCTGATACTGCTGCTCGTGGTCGTACCCGTGGTGGTCGTGCTCCTGAGCCGTGTGCTCGGAGCCGTCAGGCAGATCGAGAGGACGGCCACCGGCCTCCGTGGACGGAGCGCCTCGATCGTCTCGCTGCTCGGCGCGGTGGACTATCTGCCGGAGACACGGAAGCTCGTGGGTGAGACCAACAGAGGGCTCGAGCGCTACGGCGCAGCGCTCGAGAAGATCCTGTAGGGGGGAGGGGTATGTCTGCCGCAGCTGTCGTGACGCTCATCCTCGTGGCGGTCGCCGTGATCGTGATCGCCGGCTACCTGACGGTCGTCGCCCTGGCCCTCAGCCGGGTCAGCTCGAAGTTGAAGGGGGTCGTCTCCTCGGTCAACGAGATTCCGGGCAAGACCGAGCCCGTCCCCGCAGTCATCGACGGGATGAACAAGGATCTGGACGAGGCGGCGGCGCGGCTCGAGGACCTGGTTGCGAAGAAGAGCGGGCGGCCCAGCACCACAGGCCCCACCAGCGGCGTCCCCGACAACATCTGGTGAGCGCCAAGTCGGGCGCATCCCGGCACAGCGCCTCGCAGGCTCAAGCCTGATCCGAATCGTCGACGCCGAGCGCTCGGCCGCCGACGGTTCCGCCGGGGTCCGTGCGAACATGTGTTCGTGCGCTGGGACCAGCTGACGGTTGGAAACGAGGACGAGCGGCGACTGCCGGGCTACCGCGACGCGGCGGTCGTGCGCACCTTCGACGCACCCGAGGCGCTCGACACGCGCTTCTACGAGGTCCGCGCGCGCTCGGCGCTGAACCGCGTGCCCGCGCGCTCGCGGATGCCCTTCCGCTGGACGATCAACCCCTACCGCGGCTGCACGCACGCCTGCGTCTACTGCTTCGCGCGCCCGACGCATACCTACCTCGACATGGACGCCGGGCGCGACTTCGAGCGCGAGATCGTTGTCAAGGTGAACGCCCCCGAGGTGCTCCGGGCCGAGCTCGCGCGCCCGTCGTGGGGCCGCGAGCACGTCGCGCTCGGCACCAACACCGATCCCTACCAGTGGGTCGAGGGGCGCTACCGGCTGATGCCGGAGATCTGGTCGGCGCTGCGCGACTCGGGCACGCCGTGTTCGGTCCTCACGAAGTCGCCGCTGCTGCTGCGCGACCTGCCGATCCTGCGCGACACCGCGGCCGAGGTGGGTCTGACGGCAAGCCTCTCGGTCCCCACGCTCGACGAGCGCGCGTGGCGCGAGACCGAGCCGCGCACCCCTCATCCGCGCGCCAGGCTCGAGGCGGTCGGCGAGCTAAACCGCGCCGGCGTCCCGACGGGCGTGCTGATCGCGCCGCTCATGCCCGGGGTCAACGACGCGCCCGAGCAGATCGAGCCGATCCTCGAGCTCGCGGCGGCGAACGGAGCCGTGAACGTCGGCGGCGTGGCGCTGCACCTGCGCGGCGAGGTGCGCGGGATCTTCTTCGACTGGCTGCGCGCGCAGCGGCCCGATCTCGTCCCGCGTTACGAGGAGCTCTACAGGCACGGTGCCTACGCGCCGCCCGAGGAGCGCCGGCGGCTCGGCCGGCTGGTGCGCCCGGCGCGCCGCGACCCGCGGCGGCCGGACGGCGATCCGCGGTGGAGGCGAGGCGAGGGGCCGCGCGAACGCGGGCAGCCCGATCGCCTTTCGAGCCGATCGGGACTCGCCACCGAAGGCGCCGAGCGGCCACCGTCGCAGCGCACTCTCTTCTGAGCCAACCGCGCTCGAGAGCCGACTCTCGCGGCGTGGCCGCCGCTGCACGAGGCGCTGCATGTGCGCAGCGCCGAGTCCAGAGCCGCGGCGTGCCGCGCCTCAGCTCCGGGGCGCCGCGCTCCGCCCGCGCATCCGGCGCAGAACCCGGTCGCCGAGCCGCGGCGAGATGCCATGGAAGAGCCGGATCGCGCGGATCGGCTTCGGGTAGTAGACCGCCCGCTGGTCCGCCTGGACAGCCTCGACGATCTGCTCCGCGAGCGGCTCGGGCTCGGCCTCCTCGGAATGCTGGCGCCACTCGGGAAGGTCCTCCTTGCCCTCGTGTATCGAGCTCTTGACCTCGCCGGGGTAGACCAGCGTGAGCGAGACCCCGGTGCCGTCGAGCTCGTGCCAGAGCGCCTCGCCGAACGCGTGCTGTGCGGCCTTGGTGGCGCCGTAGACCGCTCCGCCCGGGAAGCTGCGCAGCGCAGCCCCGGATGCGACGATCACGAAGTGCCCGCGCCGGCGCTCGAGCATCCCGGGGAGCGCGGCCTTGACGGTGTAGGCGGTTCCGAGCCAGTTGAGCTGAGTCATTTGCTCAACCATGTCGAGCTCCATCTCGCGGAAGGGCTGGTAGTCGGCGCGGCCGGCGTTCGCCACGACGACGTCGGGTGCACCGAAGCGCTCGACGGCTGCTGTAATCGACTCGCGGTCGCTGACGTCCGCGGCAATGACCTCGTGGCCCTCGCCCGGCAGCGACTCCGCCACCTCGCGCAGACGCTCCTCGGAGCGGGCGACGAGCCCGACCGTGCAGCCCCGCTTGGCGAACGCACCGGCCACGACCGTGCCGATCCCGCGCGAGGCCCCAGTGACGAGGACCCGTGTACCCGCGCCAAGCTCCATGGGCCAGCAGCGTAGCGGCCACCTACTTGGACCGGCCGATGGATGACCTGGCCAGGTTGGCCAGTCCAGCGGTAGCATCTGCTCCGGTGAGTGACCCGATCAGCATCAGCGAGGCCACGACGCAGCTGTCCAGGCTCGTCGCGCAGGCCGAGCGCGGCGACGAAGTGACGATTCGACGCGGCGACAAGCCGGTGGCGAAACTCGTCGCCATCGAAACGCCTCGAGCGTCCTTGCGCTCCGCTTTCGGCGCGCTTCGCGGGCAGATCGTGATCGCGGACGACTTCGA
>JBBSNQ010000010.1:0-17893 GCA_038232575.1 Solirubrobacterales bacterium
GACCTTCGTCTCTACGCACACCGCCATGCGCGCAGACGACGGCGCGTTCGTCTCGCAGACCGACCCGCCGGACGAGCTGCGCAAGTTGGCCGATGGCTGCGAGAACCGCGGGACCTGGCCCGTGCTCGTCGGCGCGCCAGGCGAGCGCCAGAGGCTGCTCTCGTCGCCGATCATCCTCTCCGACCATCCCGAGATCGCCCCGGAGAGCCCGGGCGATCTCTTCGACGGGGCCGAGATCGACGGCCTGCTGACGCTCAGCATCCTCAGCCTCACGGACGAGGAGCGCAGCGAGATGCGCGACTCCGACCCGCGCGCGCGGGAGATACTCGAGCGCACCGAAGCGCTGTCGGAGGAGGAGCTCATGCGCCTGCACGGCGCGATGCGCGAGTTCCAGGCCGCGAGGCACCCTTGACCGGGTCGCGTACCGGGCCCGCACACGGCCCGGCCGACGCTGCCGCGCCGCCGGGCGGCGCCGCCGGCCCGCCAAATGCCCCGGTGCCCGGCCCAAGCGATGCGGCGGCCGGGTCGGTCCCGACCTGGTCCGACGCGCGCGGGCTCGTCTGGGAGGAGCTCGAGCGGCCTGGTCCCGACTTCGTGACCGTCGACGGCGTCGAGCTGCGCGCCGGCAGCCGGGTCCGCCTGCGGCCGCGCGGCGGCGGCGACGTGTTCGATCTCGCGCTCGCCGGCAAGGTGGCGGTGATCGAGGGGATTGACCAGGATCTCGACGACAACATCCAGCTCGCGGTGATCGCTGAGGACGATCCCGGTGCGGACCTCGGGATGCGACGCCAGCCCGGTCATCGTTTCTTCTTCACGCCCGAGGAGGTCGAGCCGCTCTCCGACGAGCCACAGCCCGCGCAGGCAAAGACCGTTCTGGTGGCGGGCATCGGCAACGTCTTCCTCGGCGACGACGGCTTCGGAGTGGAGGTGGCGGCGCGCCTCGGGCGGCGATCGCCGCGCGCCGGGGTCGACGTGGCGGACTTCGGCATCCGCGGACTGGATCTCGCCTACGCCCTCCAAGACGACTACGAGCTGGCGATCCTGATCGACGCGGTGCCGCGGGGTGAGGCGCCGGGCACGCTGTTCGTGATCGAGCCCGACCTGCCCGGGCCCGAGACGGTGCCCGAGGCGCACGGGATGAACCCGGTCAAGGTGCTCGCGCTCGCGCGCGAGCTGGGCCGCCTGCCGGGGCGCGTGCTGGTGGTCGGCTGCGAGCCGCAGACGCAGATGAGCGCCGACGAGGACGATCTGCTGATGGAGCTCTCCGAGCCGGTGCGGGGCGCCCTCGACGAAGCGGTGCGACTCGTCGAGGAGCTGATCGAGGAGACTGTAGGGGCGAAGGCAACGAGCGAAAGGGACGGTGAGGAACGTGGGTGAAATCAGGATCGGAACGGGGACGATCGGCCTCGGGCTGCTGGCGGTGCTCGCGGCTGCCGGGGTGCTAACCGCCAAGCAGCTTCCGGAGCTCAGGCGATATATCAAGATCAGCCAGATGTAGTCAACCGTCCGCCTGCGCGGGCAAGAGAGGAGAACCCGAATGATGCTTCCTGGTTCGATTCCGGTCGCGCTAGCGTCCGCTTGGTGGGTGCTGATCGTGGTCGTGGTCCTGCTGGTGGTGCTTGCAGTGGTTCTCACGCTGCTCCAGCTGCCCGAGCTGCGCAGGTACATGAAGATGCGATCGATGTAGGGAGGACGATGCACCGCACAAAGATCCGGGTGGTCGAGGACGCCCTCGACGCCAACAACACCATCGCGAGCGCCAACCGCGCCGACTTCGACCGCGAGTCGGTGACGGTCGTCAACCTGATGAGCGCGCCTGGGGCCGGCAAGACCTCGCTGCTCGAGCGCACGCTGGGCGACCTCGACGGGGTTCGCGTCGGCGTGCTCGAGGGCGACGTCCAGGGCAGCATGGACGCCGACCGCCTGGCTGGTCTGCACGTCCCGGTGACCCAGATCAACACCGGCGAGGGCTTCGGGGGCGAGTGCCATCTCGACGCGAACATGGTTCGGTCCGCGCTGCCGGCGGTCCCGCTCGAAGACATCGACCTGCTCGTGATCGAGAACGTTGGCAACCTGGTCTGTCCGGCCGAGTTCAGGGTCGGCGAGGATGCGCGCGTGATGATCTCGTCGGTCACCGAGGGCGAGGAGAAGCCGCTCAAGTACCCGTTGATGTTCCGCGCCTGCGAGCTCGTGCTCGTCAACAAGATCGACCTACTTCCGCATCTCGACTTCGACCTCGAGCGCTTCGAGGCCAATCTCGATGCCGTGCACCTCGGCATCGCTCGGATGCTGATGAGCGCGCGCACCGGCGAGGGCGTCGAGGCGTGGCGCGACTGGCTCGTCGCAGCCGCCTCGCGGGAGCGCGCAGAAGCCCCCGCATGACACGGACGGCGGCGTCCGAGGCGCTCGCCGCGCGAATCGAGGAGCTCGGAGAGCTGCGCTCGCATGCCAATGCGGCCTTCTTCGAGGCGGAGGCGGAGCGGATCGCACGGCTCTGCCACGCGATGGCCGAGCGCTTTGCCCGCGGCGGCCGGCTGCTGGCGCTCGGGCGCTCTCCGGCCGCCCGCTCGGATGCGCGCCACGTGGCGGTCGAGTTCGTGCATCCGGTAATCGTCGGCAAGCGGGCGCTGCCGGCGATCGCTCTCTGCGGCGAGGGCGGGCGGCTCGCAGAGCAGGTCGAGCTCACGGCCGAGCCCGGCGACATCGTGATCGCGTTCGCGGACGAGGACGACGGCGAGTGCGGCCGCGAGGGCGACGCGCGCGCGCAGGACGAGGCGCTGACGGAGGACGAGGCGCTGACGGAGACCGCGGCCGCGGTCGAGATCGCACGGCGCCGTGGCTGCCTGACGATCGGATTCGCGAGCGTCGGAGCCGAGTGGCGCTTCGACCCTCCGAACGCGGATCCGTTCATCCGCCAGGAACTCGCCGAGACGCTCTACCACGTGCTCTGGGAACTGTGCCACGTGTTCTTCGAGCACCGCGGCCTGCTCGAGGGCCGCGACGCCCGGCCGGTCCATGACAGCGGTGCCTCGAGCTTCCTCTACCCGTTCCTCGCCGAGTCGGAGACGCGTCTGGAGGACGTGCTCGAAGACGTCCGCGGGTCGGTGCTGCTGAAGGCCGAGGACGTCGGCGCCCTGCGAGCGCAGACGCTGTTGGACGGCCGCGCGACCCTGCTCGCCGCTGCGCACGATCTGCGCGCGCTGCTCACCGCTGGCGGCACGCTGCTGGCGCTCGGCAACGGCGGCTCGGCCACCGACGCAACGGACGCGGTCGCCGACTTCCGCTTTGCCCCGGACCTGCCTGCGCGCCGGGCACTCGACCTCACCGAGGACTCCGGGATTTTGACCGCGATCGCCAACGACATCGGCCCCGACGCGATCTTCGCGCGTCAGGTGATCGCCTACGGGCGCTCGGGCGACGCGCTGCTCACGCTCTCCACGAGCGGCAACTCTCGCAACGTGATCGAAGCGCTCCTGGAGGCGCGCCGCAGGGGCCTCGCCACCGTCGCGATGGTGGGCTACGACGGCGGCGAGGTGGCGGCCGAGGGCCTCGCCGACCACGTGCTCGTCACGCGCTCCCAGCACATACCGCGCATCCAGGAGGCGCAGGCATCCGCCTACCACGTGCTGCGCGAGCTCGTGGAGCTGGTGGGCGAGAGCGCGGGGTGAGGGGGCAAGCGAGGTCGACGGGCTGGCACGCGGTGACAGCGCCGGCGGCGGTAGCGACGACGGAGTGAGCTCGAGCGCGGCGCAAGCGGCTGACGAGGCGGCCGAGCCGGCGGTGCGACGCGCCCGCGCGCGCGTCGATGGCACCGTGCAGGGAGTCGGCTTCCGCCCGTTCGTGTTCCGGCTCGCCTCGGAGCTCGCCTTGAGCGGCTGGGTGCGCAACGACGAGCGCGGCGTCGAGCTCGAGGTCGAGGGTGAGGAGTCGTGCCTCGAGGCCTTCGCCGCGCGGCTGGTGAGCGATGTGCCCCCGCTCGCAGTCGTGACCGGCAGCGCGTTCGAGGATGTGCCGCCGCTCGGCGAGACAGGGTTTCAGATCCTCGCGAGCACGGCGTCGGGGAGCGCCGATGCGCCCGTCTCGCCCGACAGCGCAACATGCGGGGACTGCCTTGCGGAGCTCTTCGATCCCGGCGACCGCCGCTTCCGCTATCCGTTCATCAACTGCACCAACTGCGGCCCCCGCTTCACGATCGTGCGCGGCGTGCCCTACGACCGGCCGCTGACCACGATGGCGTCTTTTGCGATGTGCGCGGCGTGCCGCGCGGAGTACGACGACCCGGCCGACCGCCGCTTTCACGCCCAGCCGAACGCCTGCCCGCGCTGCGGGCCCACGGTGCGGCTGCTCACAGCCTCGGAGGCGGCTGGCCCGATGGAGGGAGAGCAGACGCCCGCGCGCGACGAGGCGCCGGCGGGAGAGCGGGCGCCGGTGGGCGAGCAGGCGCTGGCGGGCGAGCAGGCGCTGGCGGGCGCGGCAGCGGCGCTCCTTGACGGGCGCGTGCTGGCGATCAAGGGGATCGGCGGCTTTCACCTCGCTTGCCGTGCCGACGATGAGGACGCGGTGGCGGCGCTGCGTTCGCGCAAGCACCGCGAGGACAAGCCGTTCGCTCTGATGGTTCCCGACATCGAAGCGGCGCGCGGCCTCGCGGAGCTGGCGCCCGAGCACGAGCGCATGATGAGCGCGCGCGAGCGCCCGATCGTGCTCGCTCCACGCCGCGCCGATGCGCCCGTCGCGCACGCGGTTGCGCCACGCTCGGGCGACCTCGGCCTGATGCTGCCCTACTCGCCGCTCCACCACGTTCTGCTCGCCGACGCGGCGACGGCGCTGGTGATGACGAGCGGCAACGCTTCGGACGAGCCGATCGCCTACCTCGACGAGGACGCGCGCGAGCGCCTGGCCCCGATCGCCGACGCTTTCCTCGTCCACGACCGTCCGATCGAGACCCGCACCGACGACTCGGTCGCACGAACCGTGACGCTCGGCGGAAGGCCCCGGGCGCTGCTGCTGCGGCGCTCGCGCGGTTACGTGCCCGATGCGCTGCCGCTCGAGCCGGCCGCCGATCGCCATCTGCTCGCCTGCGGCGCGGAGCTCAAGAGCACCTTCTGCGTCGCGAAGGGGACGCGCGCGTGGGTGAGCCACCACATCGGCGACCTCGAGAACTGGGAGACACTGCGGTCGTTCACCGGTGGGATCGAGCATCTCGAGCGGCTCTTCGCCGTCGCGCCCGAGGCCGTGGCTCACGACCTGCATCCCGAGTACCTCTCGACCAAGTACGCGCAGGAGCTCGACGGCGTCGAGCTGATCGGGGTCCAGCACCACCACGCGCACCTTGCAGCATGCCTGGCCGAGCACGGCGAGACTGAGCCCGCCGTCGGCGCGATCTACGACGGCACGGGCTACGGACCTGACGGCACGGTCTGGGGCGGCGAGCTGCTGCTCGGCGACCTGGCCGGGTTCGAGCGGGTGGGCTCGCTATTCCCGGTCCGGATGCCGGGCGGCGAGGCTGCAATCCGGCAGCCGTGGCGGATGGCCTGCGCGTGGCTCACGGCCGCGCTCGACGAGGACCCGGCCCTGCAGGCGGGACACGAGCAGCGGAACGCAACCGCCAATCTCGGGCGGGGGCCGCTCCTGCCCGCCACCCTCGCGGATCGAGTGGACCCGACCGCCTGGAATCAGGTTGCGGAGCTCGCGCGCCGGGGCCTGGCCTCGCCGGTGACGAGCAGCGCCGGTCGTCTCTTCGATGCCGTCGCCGCGCTCTGCGGGATCCGCCATGAGGTGACCTATGAGGGCCAGGCCGCCGTCGAGCTCGAGGCCGCTTGTGAGGACGCGACGGCAAGAGAGCGAGACGAGAGCTATGCCTACCCCCTGCCCCCACGCGAAGATGGCGGCCAAATCGTGCTCGACGCCCGGGCCACGATTCGCGCGATCGCAGATGACCTTGCACGCGGAGCGCCGGTCGGCGTCGTCGCTGCGCGCTTTCACAACGCGCTCGCGACCGCGACCGCGGGCGCCTGCGCGTTGGCCGCAGAGCAGCGGGGCACCAGGACGGTCGTGCTCTCGGGCGGCGTGTTTCAGAATCGCCGCCTGCTCGAACGGACAGCCGAGCTGCTGACGGGCGCGGGATTGCGTGTGCTCGTGCCGGAGCGCCTGCCGCTGGGCGACGGCGGGATCTCCTACGGTCAGGCCGCCGCGGCGGCTGCCCGACTCGCAGCCGCTCCGCGTTGACGCGCCTGTTGATCAGCTGTCCCGACCAGCCCGGCATCGTCGCGGCGGTCTCGACGTTCCTCTACGAGCGCGGTGCGAACATCGTGAGCTCAGACCAGTACTCGACCGACCCGCAAGGTGGCCGCTTCCTGATGCGGATGGAGTTCCACCGCGAGCAGCCTCAGAACGAGCGCCAGCGGCTCGAGCGCGACTTCGAGTCCTCTGTGGCGCAGCGCTTCGGCATGGAGTGGCGCATCTCCTACCCCGAGCAGCGCAAGCGCGTCGCCCTGATGGTCTCGCGCTCTGGTCACTGCCTGCTCGACCTCCTCTGGCGCTGGCGCAGCGGCGAGCTCGACGCCGAGGTCGTCTGCGTGGTCTCGAACCACCCGAACCTGGCCGAGGACGTCGGCGGCTTCGGCGTCCCCTACCTCCATGTGCCGGTCGAGCGCGAGCGCAAGCGAGAGGCCGAGCTGGAACTGCTGCGGCTGCTCGGCGGCCGCTGCGATCTCATCGTGCTCGCCCGCTACATGCAGGTGCTCTCGGGCGAGCTGCTCGATGAGCTCGACGTGCCCGTGATCAACATCCACCACTCGTTCCTGCCGGCCTTCGCCGGGGCGGATCCCTACAAGCGGGCGAGGGAGCGCGGCGTGAAGATCATCGGAGCGACTGCCCACTACGTCACCGAGGAGCTCGATGCGGGACCGATCATCGAGCAGGACGTGGTGCGAACGACCCACCGCGCGAGCGTGCGCGAGCTGGAGCACCTCGGCGCCGATATCGAGCGCACGGTGCTCGCCCACGCGGTTCAATGGCACCTGCAGGACCGCGTGCTCGTGCACGACAACAGGACCGTCGTCTTCTGATTGCGGCAGCTGATGCGGCAGCCGATGCGACAGGCGTAACGCACGTCACGATCGCGTCGCAGTGCTCCCGGGGTGGGTTGTCAGCGTTCCGCCATGCGGGACCAAGACAGCCCAGCGCCCGCAGGGCAGTTCGTGAGTGTCCCAAAGTCGTACCAAAGCGCACTGAAACGGAACAGAAGGGAGCTCAACCCACACCGCGGCTTGCCAAGCGCGGGTCCCGCGACCGTCAACGCTCGCGCATGCGGTCCTCAAGGCGTTCCAAGGCCTCGCGCAGGCGCGCGACGATCGGCAGCAGCACAGGTCGGGCGCGGTCGAGCAGCACCGAGAGCAGCAGCGACGCACCGCTGACGGGTTCGGACGACCGCCGCGGGGAAGAAGAGGGGCGCGAGGCGGGCTGGGGCTTGGAGGCGGGCTCGCGTTCGACGGCGGGCTCGCCCTGCGAGCTGGGGTCGTCTTCGACTGCGGGCTGAGGCTCGACGGCGGGCTGGCTCTCGGAGGCCTCGCCCGCAGCGGAGGCCTCTTCCCGCGCTGCGATCTCACCCTGCGACTGCTCGAGATCCTGCTTCAGGCAGTCGGCGAAATCGCGCAGAAGCCGGTTCGCTACATCTTCGATCATGCCGCCTCGGCCGAGGCGCGAGAGCCTGCCGGTGAGCGTGAAGTCGGTGTCGACCTCGACCCGCGTCACTCCACCGGACTCCGTCATGCGGCTCACGATCGTGGCCTTGGCCGAGCCCTGGCCGCGCTTCTCCTGACCGTTTGCGCTCATCGTCGCCACGTGCTGCGCCTCGTCGAGCGACTCCATCTTGAGCGTGCCGCGATAGGCGGCCGTCGTGGGCCCGAGCTTGACCTTGAAGTCGCCCGTGTAGGTACCGTCCTCGCCCACCTCGGTTATCTCGGCGCCCGGCAGGCACGGCGCCACGCGCTCGACATCGACGAGCACCTTCCAGACCTCTTCCACCCCTGCCTTGACCTCGAAAGACTGGTCGAGCTTCATGCCTGCAGCACCTCCAGCTGCTCGGGAGTATCGACATCATCCGGGCGGCCGAGCCCGTCGCAGGCGACCTCCCTCACGGCCACGCTGGCGAGCAGATCACGGGCGCCGACGTCGCCCTCGAGCTCGCGCAGGCGCGCGAACAGCGACCGCTCGATCACGACCGGGTGCGAGGGAGCGCCCTCGTAGGTCGCCCGCACCGCCGGAAATCCGCCGCCCCGGCCCGCCAGCACGCGGGTGATCGCCTCGGATGAGAGGAGCGGCTGGTCGCCGAGCACCAGGACGAGGGCCTCCGCGTCCGCGAGCTCCTCGAGGCCCGCGCGCAGCGAGGCGGACTGTCCCTCAGCCCAGCGCTCGCACACGAGCGGCTGCACTCCGTGCAGGTCGACCGTGGCGAGGATCTCATCGGCTCCGCCCCCCAGCACGACGACCCGCCGGTCGAGAGGTACCGCGGCGACGGCTTCGAGCACATGCTCGAGAATCGGCCGGCCCGACAACTCGGCGAGCTGCTTCCGTCCTCCGTAGCGGCGGCCCGCGCCGGCCGCGAGCACGAGTGCCCCGATCACGCCGGCACCGGGCCGCGGGTCCCCACGAGCGAGGGGCCGCGGCTACGGACGAGGGCGAGTGCGCCGCTCAAGCCCCGACCTCGTGGATGCGCCCGCTCGCGTGCGAGAGCCGCCCGCCCTCACGGCCGTTGCGCACGGCGACCACCTCGGCCAGGATCGAAAGAGCGGTCTCCTCCCCGGTGAGGCCGCCGAGGTCGAGCCCGATCGGCGCAGCGAGCCGCTCGAGCAGTTCCTCGGGCAGCCCCGCCGCCAGCAGGCGCTCGCGGCGCTTCGCCTGCGCGCGCCGGCTGCCCATCGCGCCGATGTAGGCGGCCTCGGAGCGCAGCGCGATCTCGAGCACCGCGTCGTCGAGCTTGGGGTCGTGCGTCAGGACCGCGATGTACGTGGCGCGGTCGATTCCCCCGATCCGCTCGAATGCCTGCGCTGGCCACGCGGCGATGACCTCCTCGGCTTCGGGAAAGCGCTCGCGCGAGGCAAAGCGGGCCCGCGGGTCGACGATGTACGCCCGCCAACCGCCGGCGCGCGCCATGCGGCAGAGCTCGACGGCGAAGTCGACGGCGCCGAAGATGACCAGCCGCGGCGGCGGCGCGGTCACGTCCACGAACAGCTCGACGCCATCCGCCTGCCGGAGCTCCGACCGCTCGGCCCAGAGGAGCTCCTCGCCGTGGCTGCGGGCGGCGCTGTCGAGTGAGTCGCTGCCCAGACCCCCGTCGGCCTCGCGCCCCTCCCGCACGAGCAGCTTCGCTCCGATCGAAGGAGGGTCGCCCGCGCCGACCGGAGCACTTGCGCCGGTCCGGTCAGCCTCGCTCTCGCCGACGACGGTCACGAGCGCCGCGCGCCCACCCTCGGCGGCGATCCGGGAGAACTCGCTCTGCAGACTCACGCGAGGACCGCCGTCACGGCAGGACCGCCGTTACGGCGAGGACCGCCATCACGGCTCATAGAGCTCGACGAAGACGCCGATCTCACCGCCGCAGGGAAGGCCGACGTCCCAAGCCTCGGCGTCGGCGATGCCGAAGTGCAGCAGCGTCGGCTCACCACCGGCGAGCACCTTCTCCGCCGCCTCGACGACCGCGCCCTCGACGCAGCCGCCCGAGACCGCCCCGTAGACCTCGCCGCGATCGTTCAGCGCCATCTTGGCGCCGGGCGGGCGCGGGGCCGAGCGCTTGACCGAGACGACCGTCGCGAGCGCGACGCGGTCGCCGCGTGCGGTCCAGGCCTCGAGCCTTTCCAGCACGTCCTTCACCGGAGCCCACGCTCGAGCAGATCCGCCAGCTCGCCGAGCGAGGCGAGCGAGTTGCCGGCAAGCAGGCGGTCGACGTGGGGCAGTGCGGCCTGCATGCCGCGCGTCAGCGGCTCGTAGCCGGCACTCGCCTTGAGCGGGTTGAGCCAGACGACGCCGTGCGTGCAGCGGCGCAGGCGGCCGAGCTCTCGGGCGAGCAGATCAGGGTCGCCGCGATCCCAGCCGTCGGATAGCACCACGGCGACAGCGCCCCGGCCGACGCGCCGGCCGTGGACGCGGTTGAGCTCCGAGAGCGAGTCGCCGATGCGCGTACCGCCCGACCAGTCGACGACCGCGCGCGCCGCGCGCTCGAGCGCCCGATCCGGATCGCGGCCTGCGAGCTCGTGCGTGACGCGCGTTAGGCGAGTGCCGAACACGAAAGCCTCGACCCGGCGGCGCGCGGCGACGCTCGCCTGCAGGTACTGCAACAGCATGCGCGCATAGGGCTCCATGGAGCCGGAGACGTCGCAGACGAGCAACAGCGGGCGGGCGGTAGTCGTGCGAGCGCGCCAGCGCTGCTCGATCGGCTCACCGCCGTAGCGCATCGACGCGCGCAGCGTGCGACGCGCATCGTGCACCTCGCCGCGCCGCCGCGCCGGGCGCGTGCGGCGGCTGACCCGCCTCGGCCCACGAGCCGCGAGGCTCGCCATGAGCCGGCGGGCGAGAATCCGCTCCGCCTCGGAATACTCGGCGAAGTCCTTCTCGCGCAGGAGCTCCTCGTCGCTCCAGGCCGCCGGTACGGGGACGGGGTTGAGCTGCGATCCCGGCCGCTCGACCGACATGCTCGCGTCGCCGGGCATGGCGACCCGCGGCAGAGCGGGCGCCGCCCGCCCCGACAGCTCGATGGGCGGCTCCTCGCAGCCGTCGAAGCAGGCCGTGAAAGCGGCGTCGAAGACCTCCGCGTCCTCGCGTCGCGCGCACAGGGTCGAGCGCAGGGCGAAGTAGGCCTCGTGCCGCGATGACGCGTCCACGGCCGCCAGCGCGCGATGGGCGGCCATCAACTCGCTGAGGCCTGCCCGCACGCCTCCTGCACGCAACGCCGCAGCGAGCAGGCAGAGTCGCGACGAGAGAGCAGCTCCGAGACGGCCCGCTACGGTCGTGGGTTGCGCGGTAATGCCCTGCGCGGGCGCTTCCAGCCGATCAGACACCCGCGAGCACCTGCTCCCGCTCGACCCGCTCGATGTCCTCGCGCACCTTGAGCGCGGCGCCAAGCGCGTCCTCGAGGGTCGCCGCGTCCCCGAGCGCGAGCAGCGCCTGCGCCCAGCTGATCGTCTCGCCCACCCCCGGCGCCTTGTAGAGATCGTGCTCGCGCAGCCGGGCAACCGCCGCGCAGACGCGCTCGGCGATCTCCTCCGGGACGCCCGGCAGGCGCACGCGCAGGATCTCCGCCTCGCGCTCCGCAACCGGGTAGTCGATCCAGTGGTAGAGGCAGCGCCGCTTGAGCGCATCGTGCAGCTCGCGGGTGCGGTTGGAGGTCAGCACCACGAGCGGGCGTCCGCGTGCCTCGAGCGTACCGAGCTCGGGAATCGTCACCTGGAAGTCGGACAGCAGCTCGAGCAGGAACGCCTCGAACTCGTCGTCGGCACGGTCGATCTCGTCGATCAGCAGAACCACGGGACCCTCGTGCTCGAGCGCCTCGAGCAGCGGCCGGCGCAGCAGGAACTCGCGCGAGAACAGCTGGCCGGCGGCGTTTGCGATCGTGCGCTGCGCTGGCGCGTCCGCCGAACCCGGTGCGTCCGTCGGACCCGGGGGCTCGGCCGCGTGCCCCCAGGGTGCGCCCGGGCGCCCGCTGCTCAGCTCGGCCGCGCGGATCGCGAGCAGCTGGCGCTGGTAGTCCCAGTCGTAGAGCGCCTGGTGCAGATCGATTCCCTCGTGGCACTGAAGGCGGATCAGGCGCGCGTCCGCCGAAGCGGCGAGCGCGCGCGCAACCTCCGTCTTGCCCACGCCCGCCTCGCCCTCGAGCAGCAGCGGCTGCTCGAGCGCACTCAGCAGGAAGACCGCCGTGGCGAGCCCGCGGTCGGCCAGGTAGCCCTCCGCCGCGAGCGCGCGTTCCACCTCCCCGACCGAGGCAAAGCGCGGATCGACGCCCGGCGGCCGGGCCGCCTCAGCCACCGACGCCGGCGGCCTCTGTGAGCGCCCGCCGCGTCAGCACGCGCGCCAGGTGCCGCTTGTATTCGGGCGTCGAGTTCAGGTCGCCCGGGGGGTCGGTGCCCTCAGCGGCCTGCTCCGCCGCTTGGGCAATCGCCTGCGCCTCTGCCGGCTGCCCGCGCAGAGCGTCCTCCGTGGCCTTGGCACGCAGCGGCACGCCGGCCATGTGCGTGAGGCCGACACGGACGTCCTCGCAGACGCCGTCGCGAACGCGCACGAGCGCGGCCACCGCGACCATCGCCCAGTCCTCGGAACGGCGGTTGAACTTCTCGTAGCCCGAGCCGTAGGCGGAGATGTCGGGAAAGCTCACGTGCGTGAGCACCTCCTGGTCGCCGAGCGCCGTGGTCAGGTAGTCCTGGAAGAGGTCCTCCGCCGCGATCTCGCGCTCCCCGTCGGGACCCGTCGCCGCGACGTGCGCCTCGGCGGCGAGCAGCACGGCGGGAAGGTCGGACGCCGGATCGCCGTGCGCGACCGACCCGCCGATCGTCCCACGGTGGCGTACCTGGGGGTCTGCGATGGTGGCCGCGGCGCGCGATACGAGCCCGAGCTCGGGAGAGAGCTCGAGCTGGCGATGAGGCGTCATCGCGCCGATGCGAAAGCCGCCGGTCGAGCTCTCGACACCGCCGCCGTTCGAGCTCTCGACACCGCGCAGCCCTGGCACGCGGCGCAGGTCGACGAGCAGCGACGGGGCGGCGAGCCGCAGCTTCATGAGCGGCACGAGCGAATGGCCGCCGGCGAGCAGCTTGGCCTCCTCGCCGCCCTCACCAAGCAAGCGGATCGCGTCCTCGATCGACTCCGGCGCCTCGTAGTCGAAGCTGATCGGGATCACGATTCGCCCCCGTCGGGCGCCGCGCCGTCGCCCGGGCGACTGCCCGCGGGAGCGGATCCCCCGGCGCCGCCGTTCGTGCGCGCCTGCTCGATCGCCTGCCAGACGCGCACCGGCGTGAGCGGCATGTCGAGGAAGGTGATCCCGAGCGGGCGCAGCGCGTCGACGACCGCGCTCACGACGGCCGGCGTGGCGGCGATCGTGCCTGCCTCGCCGACGCCCTTGACGCCGAGCTCGTTGACGGGCGAGGGCGTCTCGGTTCGGTCGGTCTCGAAGCTCGGGAGCTCGGCCGCGGTCGGCAGCGCGTAGTCGACGAAGGTGCCGGTCACGAGCTGGCCGTCCTCGTCGTAGGCGATCTGCTCGTAGAGCGCCTGGCCGATCGCGTGCGCGACGCCCCCGTGAACCTGTCCGTCGATCAGCATCGGGTTGATGGCGGGGCCGCAATCGTCGACCGCCACGTAGCGGACGACCCGGATCTTGCCGGTCTCGACATCGACCTCGCAGATGCACGCGTGGGCGCCGAACGGGAAGACGAAGTTCTCGGGGTCGTAGAAGCTCGTCTCCTCGAGCCCGGGCTCCATGCCCTCCGGCAGGTCCTCGGGAATGTAGGCGGCGCCCGCCACCTCGGCGAGCGTCATCCCCTTGTCCGGTGAGCCGCGCACCTGGAAGCGCCCGTCGGCGACCTCGATGTCCTCGGGCGCCGCCTCGAGCATGTGAGCGACGATCCGGCGCGCCTTCTCGGCGACCTTGCCCGCGGCGCGCGACGCCGACTCGCCGCCGACCGCGAGCGAGCGCGAGCCGTAGGTGCCCATCCCGAAGGGCCCGGTGCCGGTGTCGCCGTGGATGACCTCGACCTGCTCGGGATCGATGCCGAGTCGGTCGGACACGAACTGGGCGAAGCCGGAGTCGAGACCCTCGCCGTGCGGCGAGCTGCCGGTGAAGACCGTCGCGGCGCCCGAGGGGTGCACGCGCACGATCGCCGACTCCCAGAACCCGCCCTGGAGGCCGAACCCGCCCGGGCCGACGATTCGCGAGGGCGCGAGGCCGCAGATCTCGGTGTAGGTGGAGAAGCCGATGCCGCGATGGATGCCCTGCTCGCGCAGCTCCGCCTGCTCGCGGCGGAAGGCGTCGAGGTCGACGTGCTCGAGCAGCTTGTCGAGCGAGGCGTGGTAGTCGCCGGAGTCGTAGATCACCCCGCTGGCGACCTCCGCGGGAAAGTCCTCCTTCGGGATGAAGTTCTTGCGGCGGAGCTCGAGCGAGTCCATCTCGAGCTCGGTCGCGAGCTGCTCGACCATCAACTCGACCAGGTGCGTCGCCTCCGGCCGCCCCGCGCCGCGAACGGCGTCGGTGGCGAACTTGTTCGTGTACACGCCGACGACGTCGGTGCGGATCGCGGGGATCTTGTAGCAGCCGCTCATCACGAAGGCCCCGAGGCTCGGCACCGCCGGCGTCAGCAGCTGCAGATAGGCGCCGAGATCCTGGAGGATCTTCACGTGCAGGCCCGTGATCGTGCCGTCGCGCTTTGCCGCCAGGCGGACGTAGTCGATCTGGTCGCGGCCGTGAGTCGTGGTCTGGAGGTTCTCCGAGCGCGTCTCGATCCACTTGATCGGCCGGCCGAGGCGGCGCGCGCAGTGCGCGAGCAGGACCTCCTCGCCGTAGACGTTGAGCTTTGAGCCGAAGCCGCCGCCAACGTCGGGGGCGATCACCCGCAGACGGTCCTCGGAGACGCCGAGCATCCCTGCAAGCTGGAGCCGCACGAGATGGGGGATCTGCGTCGAGGTCCAGAGCGTCAGCGAGTCCTGGCGCCAGTCGGCGATCGTGCCGCGGGGCTCGATCGCGGTACCGGCGGTGCGGTGGTTGACGATCCGCCGCTCGACGACCACCTCGGCGTCGGCGAAGGCGCCGTCGAGGTCGCCGCCTCCGATCGACCACTCGTGCGAGCGATTGGTCCCGAGGCTCTCGTGCACGAGCGGCGACCCGTCCTCGAGCGCGGCCTCCATGTCGACCACCACGGGGAGCGGCTCGTACTCGACGAGCACCTCCTCGGCAGCGTCGACGACCGAGTAGCGGTCCTCGCCGATCACGACCGCGACCGGGTCGCCCACGTGGCAGACCTCGGCGCGTGCGAGCGGCCAGTGCTCGGGCGCCTTGACCTCGACATCCGGCGGCACCCATGCCATCGGCAGCGGGGCGAGCAGGTCGTCCAGATCCTCGCCCGTGAGGACGGCCACGACATCTGCGCGCTCGCGCGCCGCCGAGGCGTCGATCGAGACGATTCGGGCGTGCGCCTCGTGCGAGCGCACGATCGCCGCGTGCAGCATCCCCGGCAGGCTGATGTCGTCGACGTAGCGGCCCTTGCCGGTGATCAGCGGAGGGTCCTCCTTGCGCCGCAGCGACCGCCCGACGAACCTCGCGGGAGCCTCCTGCTCGACCGCGCTCATACGGCTGGCACTCTCCCTTCGCTCATGAGGCGGCCCCCGCCTCCTCGCGCGCCTTCGAGGCAGCGTCCTGGACCGCCTTGACGATGTTGTGGTAGCCCGTGCAGCGGCAGAGGTTGCCCTCGAGCGTATGCCGAATCTCGGCCTCGGACGCATCGGGGCGCTTCTCGATCAGGTCCGCCGCCACCATGATCATCCCCGGCGTGCAGTAACCGCACTGCAGGCCGTGGTTCGCCCAGAAGGCCTCCTGCATCGGGTGCAACGCGCCATCTGAGGCCATGCCCTCGATCGTCCTGACCTCCGACCCGTCGGCCTGCACGGCGAGGATGGTGCAACTCTTGACGGCCTCGCCGCCGAGGTGCACGGTGCAGGCGCCGCAGTTCGAGGTGTCACAGCCCACGTGCGTGCCGGTCAGGCCGAGCGTGTCACGCAGGAAGTGGACGAGCAGCAGACGCGGCTCGACATCGGCTTCACGCGGCTCGCCGTTGACTGTGATGCGCACGCGAACGGCTCTGCTCATGGCGCCTCCCTGTGCCGATGCCGGGACCGGGCCATCGTAGCCCACCCCCGAAGTCGGCCGTCGGCACACGGTGCAACGCGGATTTCAGCGTCCGGCGCGGCCTCGCCGCGCCGTTACGATCTGGGCCGTGTCGAGTCGCAAGGAGCAGAAGGAGGCGCTCAAGCAGGAGCGCCTCGAGCGCGAGCAGGCCGAGGCAGTCGGCGGCAAACGGCGCCGGCTGGTCGGGTACGGCGTCGGCGGGCTGATCGTCGGCGTGGCCGTCGCCGTGGTCGTGATCCTGCTCACCACGGGCGGAGACGAAGGGGCTACTCAGGCCGGCGGCAGCGCCGAGGCGACCCCGGTCTCCGACGGCTCGGACGAGCTCCCGTCGGGCGAGGTGCCGCCACGGCGGATCGAGGAGCTCGAGCCCGCTGCGCGTGCAGCGAACTGCGAGCTCGAGACCAAGCGCAGTGAGGGCAGCACCCACGTGCAGCCGGGAACGGAGGTCCCCTACAAGGCCAACCCGCCGACCTCGGGCGACCACTACCCGAACCCCGCCGAGGACGGCGCTTACGCTCGCGCGCCCACCACGGGGCGGGGCGTGCACTCGCTCGAGCACGGCCGCATCTACGTCCAGTACCGCGCGCAGGTGCCCGACGCGGTCAAGCAGAACCTGAAGGCGCTCTTCGACGAGGATCCCTACCACGTGATCCTCGCCCCCAACGGCACGGGAATGCGCGCCGATGTCGCGGCAACGACCTGGACCCACTCGCTCGTGTGCCCGAAGATGAACGACGGTGTCTACGACGCGATCCGGGCCTTCAAGGAGACGTACCGCGATCGCGGGCCCGAGTTCGTCCCGTAGCGTGCCGCAACGCCGCGGATTCCATCGTGTTCGAGGGCAAGTGAAGCGAACGCTTGCCCTGCTGGCGGCGGGCGTCCTGGTCGGGCTGCTCATGCTCGCCCGCCCCGCCCTCTCGCTCGAGCCCTACGTCGCCGCGCCGGTCGACTTCGAGCTCGACGCGCCCGCAGCTGCGCCCGAGAGCGCAGCGAGAGCGGCAGGCGCCGGTGGGGCCGGCTTCGTCTCGGAGCCGCTGCAGACGCCAAAGCGCTTCAACCTCGTCGGCGTGCGCTGGAGCGGCGACACCGAGGCGGCGATCGCGATCCGCGCGCGCGACACGGATGGGCGCTGGCAGTCCTGGACGCCGCTCGTCACCCATCCCGACGGAGGGCCGGACCCCGCGAGCGCGGAGGGCGGCCGCACCTCGGTCTCCCAGCCGATCTGGGTGGGAGAAGCCTACAGCGTGCAGTACCGGGTCTCGAAGCCCGTGCGCGGTCTCAAGCTCCACTTCGTCAACTCGATGGGCACGACGACGCCCGGCAAGCGGCTGCAGACGGCGCTACGGCGCGGCATACACAGTGCGCTCGTCGCCCTCGCGCGCCCGCTCAGCGCGAACGCGGCGGGCCGCCAGCCGCGCATAGTGCCCCGCGCGGCCTGGGGCGCCGCCAACTGCAGGCCGCGGGGGCGCCCCGAGAACGGCCAGGTAAAGGCGGCCTTCGTCCACCACACGGTGTCGACCAACAACTACAGCCGCGCCCAGGCGCCCGCAGCGGTGCTCGCGATCTGCCGCTATCACCGCAACTCGAATCGCTGGGACGACATCGGCTACAACTTCGTCGTCGACAAGTACGGCACGATCTACGAGGGCCGCGCGGGCGGGGTCGACCGGCCGGTGGTCGGAGCGCAGGCGCAGGGCTACAACGACCAGTCGACCGGCATCGCCAACCTCGGCACCTTCTCGAGCGTGCCGCAGTCGCGCGCCGCGATCAGGGCGATGACCCGGCTGATCCGCTGGAAGCTGCCGCTGCACGGCGTGCAGACGGGCGGCAGGACCCAGCTCGTCTCGCGTGGCGGCACGACGAACCGCTACAGCAAGGGCATGCGCGTGACGTTCAGCCGCGTCAGCGGCCACCGCGACGCCGATCGCACGGCCTGCCCGGGCACTCGCCTCTTCGGTCAGGTGCCCAGGCTGCGGCGCAGCGTCGGCAACGTGCAGCCCGCGCCCGGGACGCCGC
>JBBSNQ010000011.1:0-17889 GCA_038232575.1 Solirubrobacterales bacterium
CTCTCGAGCGGCTGGCGCAGCGCCTCGAGCGCCGTGCGCGAGAGCTCGGGGAGCTCGTCGAGGAACAGCACTCCACGATGGGCGAGCGATATCTCGCCCGGACGCGGGCTCGAGCCTCCGCCCACGAGCCCCGCGGCCGAACCGCCGTGATGAGGTGCGCGGAAGGGGCGTGCGCACGCGAGGGTGCCATCGCTCAGGCCGGCGACGCTGTGCACCCGCGTGATCTCGACGGCCTCCTCGAACGACGGCGGCGGCAGTATTCCGGGCAGGCGTCTGGCGAGCATCGTCTTGCCGCACCCGGGCGGCCCGACCATCAGCAGATGATGGCCGCCGGCCGCCGCCAGCTCGAGCGCTCTGCGGGCATCCCCCTGGCCCCGCACCTCCCTGAGATCGGGGCCCGACGGCGCGCAGCCATGGTTCCCCGGTGAGGCGGGCGGAGCCGGCTGCCAGCGCCCGCACAGCAACTCGACGATCCGGTCGAGGCTCGGGACCGCCAGGACGTCAAGTCCCTCGACGAGCGCCGCCTCCGTCGCGTTCTCGACGGGCACGATCAGCTTGCGATAGCCGGCACTGCGAGCGCCCGCGGCCAGAGCGACCGTGCCGAGCACGGGGCGTAGAGCGCCCCCGAGCGATAGCTCTCCGCAGACGGCATAGGCCTCGAGCCCCTCTTGCGGCACCTGCCCGCTCGCCGCGAGCAGCGCGACCGCGAGCGCCAGATCGAAGGACGGGCCGGCCTTGCGCAGGTGGGCCGGAGCGAGGTTGGCCGTCAAGCGCTTGAGGGGGAACTCACAGCCGGCGTTGAGCAGCGCGGCCCGCACGCGCTCGCGTGCCTCTCTCACAGCCGCGTCCGGAAGACCGACCACCGTGAACGCGGGCAGCCCGCGCCGGACGTCCACCTCGACCGTTACCTCGGTGCTCTCGACCCCCTCGATAGCGAATGTGGCGACGCTGGCGAACATCGGGCGAAGCTATGCGCCAGAGGCAGACGGGGGAGGCACGCAAGGTCAACTCATCGCCACGAGAGCGCGACAACGAGGTCCGAGCTCGGCTGGGGTCGTCATGCCACGTGATTGGGGCGCCGAGCTGTTACCAGCGCGTCCCCTACGGTGCGTCGGCGCCGCGTAGTCTCGAGCGATGCCGGGAGACAGGCGACGTGAGCTCGGCGCCCGCGGCGAGCGACTGGCCGAACTCCACCTCGCAGACGCCGGCTATCGCGTGCTCGCCCGGAACTTCAGGACGCGGCTGGGAGAGCTCGACCTCGTCGTGGCCAGCCCCGAGTGCATCGTCTTCTGCGAGGTCCGGGCGCGGACTAGCGGGGGCCGCTCCGGACCCGCCGGGCCGCTCGACTCGATCGGCGCGGCCAAGCGGCGCCGGGTCCGGCTGATGGCACGCGAGTGGCTCGCCGAGCGCTCACCGGAGCTCGCGGTCCGGCAGCGTACGGAGCTCCGCTTCGACGCGATCGGCGTGACCTTCGACCCGCGTGGCGAGATGCTCGCGCTGGAGCACGTCGAGGACGCGTTCTGAGGGGAGCCCGCTCGCGCTCAGGTCCGGCGAGCTCGAATCCGGCCCGCGAATCCCGGCCAGCGCCGGGCACAACAGCGAGGCCGGCGGTCGTTCAACAGCCCAGGGCGAGCTGATTGTAGGCGATCGAGGCAAACGACATGCGGTGGATCGGCGAGACGCCCCGCTCGGCGATCGCCGAGCGGTGCTCGGGGGTCGAGTAGCCGACGTTCCCCCCGAAGTCCCAGCCCGGATGACGCTCCGCAGCGCGCTGCATGTAACGGTCGCGGGTGACCTTCGCCAGCACCGACGCGGCGGCGATCGCAGCGCTGCGGCCGTCGCCGCCGACGACCGCGCGCTGCTCGAGCTCGAGCCCCGGCAGCCTGAAGCCGTCGACGAGGCAGAGCGCGTCGGGCGGTGCGACCGCGCGCAGCGCCGCACCGAGGGCCTCGAGGTTCGTCACGTGCAGGCCCCGCCGGTCGATGCCCCTCGCGCAGCGGGATACGACGGTCGCACGCGCCGCAGCTCGCAGCACGAGCGGATACAGGCGCTCGCGCGACTCCTCGGTCTGCTGCTTGGAGTCGTTGCGCCGCGCGAGCGCGCGGCGGTCGCCGAGCGAGAGCTGCTCGAGATCGAACAGCACCGCCGCCGTGACCAACGGCCCAGCCAGGCAGCCGCGGCCCGCCTCGTCGGCCCCCGCGACGAATCTCCGGCCGAGCGCCCGATCGAAGGCGAACAGCCGCCGTCCGCTTGAGCGCCGGCGCGATTGCCGGCGACGGCGTCCCGCGCCGTCTCCTACGGCGGGACCGCCGCTGCCTCGGCGAGCGCCGTTCTCGGCTCGGCCGTCCTGCCCCGCGCTAGAGCCCGCCGATGCGGGTCGGGGGCCAGTAGGTGGCAAATGCGTGGCCGACGATCCAGTCCTTCGGGACGGGCCCCCACTCACGGCTGTCAGCGCTCTGGCCACGATTGTCGCCCATCATAAAAAAGTGATCGGGCGGGATCGTGATCTCGCGCGGCTCGTTGCAGATACCGCACGAGTCGTCTGGCCTGATGAAGGGCTCGGCCTGCCGCTCGCCGTTCAGGTACACCCGGCCGCCGAGCACGCGCAGCCGGTCGCCCGGCAGGGCGACGACCCGCTTGATGAAGTTCTCCTCCGAGGGCTCGGCGGTCGGCTCCGGGCACGGCTCCCCGCCGGTATCCACCGGCGCTCCGCATTCGCTTGACTCGGCGCCGATCGGGGGGTGAAAGACGACGATGTCGCCGCGATCGGGCGTGGAGAAGCGATAGGAGACGCGGTCCACGAGCACGCGCTGGGTCACCTCGAGCGTCGGCACCATCGACTCGCTCGGGATGCGGAATGGCTTGACGAGGAAGGCCTGGATGAGGAACGCAAGCGCGATCGCCGCCGCCACGATCACGACCAGCTCTCCGATCGAGCCGGCGCCCCGCCTCTCTGCAGTATCCGAGCCCTCGGCGCTCTCGACCGAAGCGCTCACGCAGACGCCGGCTGGTCGGGCGCCTCCCCCTCGGCCTGCTCGTCAGGCGCCTCCTCCGGCTCCACGGCCTGCTCGTCAGGCGCCCCCTCCCCCTCGGACCGGCTTTCCTCCGCCTGCTCCCCCTCGACGCCCTCCCCGCCGAGCGCCGTCCCCCCGTCAGCCGCCGTCCCCTCGTCAGCCGCCGTGCCAGCGTCAGCCGCCCTCTCCTCGTCAGCGTCCGGCTCGGCATCGGCGCCGCGAGCCCCGACTACCGGCTCGGCGCTCAGCTGCGATCCCTCCGCGTCGCGCGGCTCCTCAGCCGGCACGCCGGCCGCGACCGCGGGCTCACGTGCCTCACCGCCCACTCTGACGTCCTGGCGCTCGCGCACGCGCGCCCGGCGTCCGACGCGGTCACGCAGGTAGTAGAGCTTGGCGCGGCGGACGCGGCCGCGGGCCGCGACCTCGATCCGCTCGATCTTGGGTGAGTGCACGGGAAAGGTCCGCTCGACTCCCACGCCAAAGGACTGCTTGCGCACGGTGAACGTCTCGCGCGCTCCGCTGCCCTGGCGCTTGAGCACAACGCCCTCGAACACCTGGGTGCGCCGGCGAGTGCCCTCGACGACCTGGAAATGGACCTTGACGCGGTCGCCGGGCTCAAACGCCGGCACGGCACGCAGCTGCGCGCGCTCGAGGCTCTCGATCACTTCGCTCATGGCAAAAGAAGAGCGCGGCGGCCGATCGGCGGCGCGACGCGCGAACGGCCATCCTAGCGGAGCATGCGAAGCCGCCCCGCTCGAGCTGGGCACGGACGACTCGCGGCGTCTCAAGGCGCGGGCTCACCCGGAGAGCTCGAGCGCTGGGCTAGCCGCGCGCGGCTCTGCTCACGTCGCCAGGCCGCGATGCGCGCGTGGTCGCCGGAGAGCAGGACCTCCGGCACGCTGTGGCCGCGCCAGTGGGCCGGGCGGGTGTAGTGGGGGTATTCCGGAGCGCCGGCGAGCGCGGGGCTGAAGGACTCCTCGAGCGCGCTCTCCTCGTGCCCCAGGGCGCCCGGCAGCTTGCGCATCACGGTGTCCAGGAGCACCATCGCGGCCAGCTCCCCGCCGGAGAGCACGTAGCGCCCGATCGACACCACATCGCTCGCGAGACGCTCGTGGACGCGCTCGTCGAAGCCCTCGTAGCGGCCGCACAGCAGGACCAGGTGCTGCTCGCGGGCGAGCTCGGCGGCGAGCGCGTCGTCGAGCTCGCGCCCAGCCGGCGCGAGGGCGATCACGCGCCGCCCACCGGCCGGCGCTAGCGGATCGGCGCCGTAGGTCTCGTGCAGGGCCGCCTCGACCACGTCGACCCGGATGACCATGCCGGCGCCGCCGCCGTAGGGGGTGTCGTCGACCTGCCCGGCTCCGAGCGGCGTCGAGCGGCGAAGGTCGACGAAGCCGAGCTCGTGGCCGAGCTCGGTCGCGTTGCGCACGTGCCGCTGCTCGACGAACCACTCGAACCACGAGGGGAACAGACTGAAGACGTCGATCCTCACGCCCCGTCAGCTCACCGTCGGCGCATCAGCCAGAGGAGGCGGACGGGTGGGCGGACACTCCGCTCCGGACGCCCTGGCCGGACGCGCGCGTCAATCGACGACGTCTACGATCACCCTGCGGCTGTCCCCACCGGAGCACGCGCGCATGACCGTACGCAGGGCGCCGACCGTGCGCCCGCCGCGCCCGATCACCTTGCCGGCATCGTCGGAGGCTACGCGCAGCTCGAGCACGAGCACGTCTCCGTCGTCCTCCTCGAAGCTCTCGAGCGCAACCTCCTGCGGCTCGTCGACGAGCGATCGCACGAGGAAGGCGAGCAGCTCCTCCTCCTCCCCCTCCAAGCCCTACCCCTTCGGCGTCGCGGGAGCCGCCGGCTCGTCGGCCGGAGCTTCCGGGGCCGGCTCGTCCGCGGCGGCTTCGGATGCCGGCTCGTCCGCGGCCGCTTCGGATGCCGGCTCGTCCGCGGCCGCTTCGGGCGTCGGCTCCTCGGGCGATGCTGAGGCTGGCAGCGGCTCGTCGGACGCCGTGGCGGCCGGCTGCTCGTCAGATGCGGCTTCGGGAGACGTCGCCGGCGGCGCGGAATCAGCAGCCGCAGCCGGGGTCTCGGCCGGCGGCGCCTGCGCGGTGCCCGAGGCGATCTTGATCAGCTTCCGCACGGCTCCGCTCGGCTGAGCGCCGCGGTCGAGCCAGTGCTGGAGGCGCTCGGAGTTGACGACGACCTCCGACGGCTGTCGGGTCGGGTTGTAGCGCCCGATCGTCTCGATCACCCGCCCGTCGCGGGGTGAGCGCTGGTCGGCGACGACGACTCGCCAGATCGGCTCCTTCTTGCGGCCCACTCGGGTGAGCCTTACGCGTACGGACAAGGGACTCGCTTTCGTTGCTCGTTGGCCGGTCCACTCCAGGCGCGGATCCGCCTGCAGGGGCCGGGCGGAACCTTAGCGACCGGGCGCCTCAGCGGCCGCCCGTGAGCTGCGACAGCGACGGCATCTTGCCGCGCTGGAGCTGGCTCATCAGCTTCTGCATCTGCGAGAACTGCTTGACGAGCTGGTTCACGGCCTGCACGGTCGTCCCCGAGCCGCGTGCGATCCGGCGGCGGCGGGAGCCGTCGAGGATCGCCGGGTGCGTGCGCTCTTCGGGTGTCATCGAGGTGATGATTGCCTGCAGGCGGTCGAGATCGCGGTCGTCGATGTCGACCTGCCCGAGCTGCTGGCCGAGCCCGGGGATCATCTTCAGCACGCTCGACAGCGGGCCCATGTTGCGCACCTGGCGCATCTGATCGAGGAAGTCGTCGAAGGTGAGCTCGCGCTTGCGGATCTTGCGTTCGAGCTCGGCCGCCTTCGAGCCGTCGAACTCGCGCTCGGCCTTCTCCACGAGGGTCAGCACGTCGCCCATGCCGAGGATGCGCTGCGCCATCCGGTCGGGGTGGAAGCGCTCGAACGCGTCGAGGCGCTCGCCCGTCGAGGCATAGAGGATCGGCTTGCCGGTCATGGCCTTGACCGACAGCGCCGCGCCGCCGCGCGCATCCCCGTCGAGCTTCGTGAGCACGACGCCGTCGAAGCTCGTGCGCTCGGCGAAGCGCTCGGCCACGGCGGCGGCGTCCTGGCCGGTCATCGCGTCCACCACGAGCAGAATGTCGTGCGGCGTGGTTCGCGCCTTGATCGTCGCGAGCTCATCCATCAGCTCCTCGTCGACGTGGAGGCGCCCGGCGGTGTCGACGATCAGCACGTCGCGCTGCTCGGCCCGCGCCCGCCCGAGCGCCCACTCCGCGATGTCAACCGGATCGCGGCCCGCGCCCTGCTCGTAGACGGTCGCCCCCGCCTGCTCGCCGACACGCACGAGCTGCTCCACCGCCGCCGGGCGATACACGTCGCACGCGGCGAGGGCGACGTCCTTGCCGTGCTCCTCGCGCAGGTGGCGCGCGAGCTTGGCGCAGGCCGTCGTCTTGCCCGAGCCCTGCAGGCCGGCCATCAGCACGACCGTGGGCGGATCGGGGGCGAAGACGAGCTCGCGAGCCGCCCCGCCCATCAGCGAGGTCAACTCCTCGTCGACGAGCTTCACGACCTGCTGGCCGGGATTGAGCGCCTCGAGCACCTCGGCACCCTGCGCGCGCTCCCTGATCTGGGCGGTGAAGCGCTTTACGACCTGCAGATTGACGTCCGCCTCGAGCAGCGCGAGCCGGATCGCCCGCATGGCGGCGGTAACGTCCTCCTCGCTCAGCCGCCCGCGCGAGCGCACGTCGGCGAGCGCTCCCTGGAGCCGCTCGGAGAGCGATTCGAACACGATCCGAGGCTACTAGCTACTCGGCCCGAGCAAAGACCTCGCCCGGATCGAGACGGCCGTCTTCATACCTGAAGCACGAATCGCGTGCGGCGCGCGCGAAACAGACCCGACGCGGCGGTGAAGCTCCCGGCTAGTCCGCCTCAGGCTCCTCGGCGCAGCCCTCGCCCGCGGGCTCATCCACCTGAGCCGACTCACTCTCCTGCTCCGCTGCACGCGCGGGTGGCGACGGTGGGGACCTCGTCGCCGGCCGCGAGCGAGGGCGCAAGCGACGCACTACGCGCATCCGAGAGACGCTGCGCAACCAACGTCGCGTAAGCCCGAGCCGAGCGCCGCGACGGGGGCCCCACCGCTGCCAGGCCCCGCGCAAGTGGCGCTAGGGGTGAAGGCGCCCGCGGCGTCTACCCACCAGCGCGGGCGCTCAGGGCTCGAGCAGCGCCGCGGCGAACTCGTCGGCGTCGAAGGGCTGCAGATCCTCGACCCCCTCCCCCGTCCCGATCAGCTTCACGGGGACGCCGAGCTCCCCCGCGATGGCCAGCGCGATGCCGCCCTTGGCGGTGCCGTCCAGCTTGGTGAGGACTATCCCCGTCGCCCCGACCGCCTGCTTGAAGAGCATCGCCTGGCGCAGCCCGTTCTGACCGGTCGTCGCGTCGATCACGAGCAGCGTCTCGTGGGGGGCGCCGGGCGCCTGGCGGGCGATCACGCGCCTGACCTTCGCGAGCTCCTCCATCAGATCGCTCTGGGTATGCAACCGGCCGGCCGTATCGCAGATGACGACGTCGTGCCCGCGCGCGCGAGCGGTGGCGATCGCGTCGAAGGCGACGGACCCGGGGTCCTGACCGGGCGAGGCCTCGACCACGCGGCTGCCCGAGCGCTCTCCCCACGCCGCTAGCTGCTCGACGCCCGCGGCGCGGAAGGTGTCGCCTGCGGCAAGCACGACGGAGAGGCCGAGCTCGTGCTGCAGGTGCCAGGCGATCTTGCCGATCGTCGTCGTCTTGCCGGTCCCGTTCACCCCGGCCACGAGGATCACCGCAGGGGAGGCGCGCAGGTCGATCGTGTCGTCGCCGGTCCTCGCCGCCTCCGCGAGCAGCTCGCGCAGCCGGCGGCTCAGCTCCGGGCCGCCGGAGAGCTCGCCGCCGCTGGCCTCCTGCTCGAGGCGCTCGACGATCCGTGCGGTCGTGCTCACCCCGACGTCAGCCTGGATCAGCATCTCCTCGAGCCGCTCCCAGGACTCCTCGTCGAGGCTCTGGAAGACGGTCGCCTGCAGCTCGGCGCCGAGCGCCTGCCGGCTCTTGGCGAGGTTCTCGCGCAGCCTTCCGAAGAAGCCGCGCCGCCGATCGGCGGCGCCGGGCGCGCCGTCTGCGGTCTCCGTCTCGCGCTCGCCGGTGACGAAGAGCTCGGACCAGCTGCGTGGCATCGCCGGCTACCGGACGCGCTACGCGGCGCTCTCGGCGGGCGCCGCGGCCACCGTCGGTGCAGGCGGCTGAGCGGAGGCCGCCGCCTCTGTCGGCGCGGTTGCCGCCGAGCTCCCCGCCAGCCTGCGCGACACGACCTTCGAGACGCCGTCGCCCCCCATACTCACGCCGTAGATCGCGTCCGCCATGCCCATCGTCCGCTTCTGGTGGGTGACGACGATGAACTGGGCGCGGTCCGAGAAGCGCCGCAGCAGCGCGAGGAAGCGCTCGAGGTTCAGGTCATCGAGCGCTGCGTCGACCTCGTCGAGCACGTAGAACGGGCACGGGCGCGCGAGGAACACCGCGAACAGGAAGGCGAGCGCGACGAGCGACTTCTCGCCGCCCGAGAGTAGGGAGAGGCGCCGCATCGACGTCCCGGCCGGTGTCACCTCGCCCTCGATGCCGGCATCACCCGCCCCGGGGCGGCCCTCCGTCGCCGCCGCGTCGCCGGCCTCCCAGCTCCCCTCCTCTTCCTCCTGTGTCTCCGCGTCCGTGACCGCGCGCGGGCCCTCGGGGCGCAGCAGCCGCAGCCGGCCGCGCCCGCCCGGGAACAGATGGCCGACCATCTCTTCGAAGTTGGCCGCGGCAGCGGCGAAGGTCTCGTCGAAGCGGGTCTCGATCTGGCGGTCGAGGTCGTCGATCAGGCCGCGCAGCTCGGCCAGAGCCTGCTCGAGGTCGCGCCGCCGGGTCTCGAGCTCGGCGACGTGCTCGAGTGCCTCGCGGTACTCGTCTCCCGCGAGCGGGTTGACCGGTCCGATCTGAGCGCGCCTGCGACCCAAGCGCTCAATCCGCGCCTCGAGCTCTGAGCGTCGCTCGGCGGAGAGGCCCTCGCCCGCCTCCTCCTCTGCGCTCTCACGCTCCTCCCCTCCTTCCGCCTCGGACTCGCCGAGCCCAAGCCGCGCCGACACCTGCTCGAGCTCGGCCGCCGCCTCAGCGGCTCGGTCGCTCGCCTGCTGGCGCGCGACCTCGGCGCGGGGGAGCCGCGCGCCCGCGGCCTTCAGCCGCCCGCGTGCCTCGACCTCCCCGCCTGAGCATGCCCGCAGCTGCTCGGCGGCGCGCTCGGCGAGCTCCGAGCCCGCCGCGAGCTCCCGCTCGAGCGCGGCGCGGCGGCGCTCGACCGCCTCAGCCGCTCGCCCGAGCGCCTCTGCCGCGCGCTCGCCGGCAGCGGCGAGCTCGTCGGCGTGGCGGGCACGCCGGCCGACGCGCCCGAGCGCGCGCTCGCGCCCGGCGCGCTCGAGCGCGGCGCGCTCGGCGAGCAGCCGCTCGCCGCTCAGCTCGGCGCTCAGCCGCGCCCTCTGCACCGCCGCCGGGCCCTCCTCCGGTGCATCTCTGCGGCGAGCGATCTGCCGTCCCACCGCCTGCGCCGACTCCTCGGCCTCCTCTACCTCGCGCTCCGCTTGGCGGCGAGCCTGCTCCGCAGTGTCGCGCGCGGCCTCGGCCTGCCAGACGGCGGCGCGCTGGCGGTCGCTCGCCGCGCGTGCATCGGCCTCGGCGGCCTCTGCCGCGTCGACGGCGCCGGCAAGCTCCTTGCGCCGCTGGACCTCTTCGAGCAGGCGGCCGCGTCCGTGCGCTGGCGCCTGGCGCAGCTCGCCCGTGCGCGGCAGCAGCACGCGCCCGCCCCTCGTTACGGCGATGCCCTCGAAGTCGGCTGGCACACGCCGCAGGGACTCGACGACCCACACATCCTCGAGCAGCTGCTCGGCGAGCGAACCGGCGGATCCCGAAGCAAGCCCCGAAGATCCGACTCGATCGGCCAGGAGCTCCGCGTCGGGAGCGGGAGCCGTCGCGGGCCGGGCGGCGCGGCGCCCCGGCCAGCTGGAGAGCACAGCCGTCGCCCCGTCCTCGCCGGCGGCATCGAGAACCGCCTCGGCCTCGTCGACGTCGGCGACCACGGCCGCCCCGAGGACCGGGCCGAGCACCGCGGCCAGGGCGCGCTCGTAGCCCGGCTCGACCTGCAGGCTCTCGGCGAGCGTGCTCGAGGCGCCGGGAGGCCCGGAGCGACGGAGCAGCTCTTCGACGGCCGCGAGCTCCGAGCGGGCGTCGGCGCCCGAGCGCCGCGCGGCCTCCACCGCACGCTCTGCCTCGCGGCCCTCGGCACGAGCCCGCTCCGCGGCCTGCTCGGCTGCGCGCAAGTCCTCACGGCGCGCCTCGGCGATAGCCGCGAGCTCGCGCGCACGCTCTGCGCAGCGCTCCTGCTCGCCGGCCAGCTGCTCGAGCTCGCGCGCCATCAGCTCACCGCGCCTTTCGTCGAGCTCCGCGAGCTCCGCCTCGAGCTCCTCGACACGCGTCGACCGGCTTGCCTGCTCGCGACGTTCCTCGAGCCGGGCCGCGTCCGCGCGGCAGCGTGCGGCGTCCCCAACCGCCCCGCGCGCCAGCTCGCCGGCTCGCTCGGCGCGCAGCTCGATCCGCTCGAGCGCGGAGCGCGCGGCGGCGAGCGAAGCCGATCGCAGCTCGCGCGCGCGGCTCTGCTCGGCGAACCCGCGTTCGACCTCCTCACGCCTGCGCGCGACCTCGGCGAGCTCCTCCTCCACGCCGGCACTCTCGGCCCGGGCCGCGGCGGCGGTCGCGTCGGCCTCCGCCTGCGCTGCCCGAGTGGCGCGTCCGGAGTCGCGAGCGAGCTCGAGCCGCGCCTCGAGCGACTGCCGCTCGAGGCGCTCGTGCAGCTCGGCGGCCTGAGCGCGGCGCTCGAGCGGCTTCAGATGCGAGCGTGCCTCCCGCTCGACGTCGAGCGCGCGCTGCAGATTGTCGTCCGTACGAGCCAGCTTGAGCTCGGCCCGATGACGGCGCTTGCGGTGCTTTCCGAGCCCGGCGGCCTCCTCGATCAGCAGGCGCCGCTCAGCGGGCTTCGAGTGCAACATGCTCTCGACACGGCCCTGAGAGACGATCGAGTGCATTTCCTTGCCGAGCCCGGTGTCGGAGAGCGCCTCGAGCACGTCGACCAAACGGCAGCGGGCGCCGTTCAAGCGGTACTCCCCGTCGCCAGAGCGCTCGAGCCGGCGCGTGACCGAGAGCTCCGAGAACTCGCTGGCGAGACCCCCGTCGGCATTGTCGATCACGACCTCGACCTCCGCGACCGCGCGTGAGCTGCGTCCCTGCGCACCCGCGAAGACGACGTCCTCCATCCGCTGCCCGCGCACCGCCAGCGCGCTCTGCTCGCCGAGCGCCCACATGATCGCGTCGGTCACGTTCGACTTGCCCGATCCGTTCGGTCCGACGATCACCGACACGCCGGGCGCGAAGTCGAGCCGCGTGCGGCCCGCGAAGGACTTGAAGCCCTTGAGGACTATCGATCGCAGGTGCATGAGCCGGGGCTAGCCGCCCTTCTCGCAGTCGTCCAGGCGCGCGAGCGCGCGCTGTGCGGCCTCCTGCTCGGCACTCTTCTTCGTCTTTCCGGACCCTCGGCCGACGTCCTGCCCGTCCGCGAGCACGACCGCGACGAAGCGAGGGTCGTGCGCCGGCCCCTGCTCGACGTCGATGCGGTACTGCGCCTCCTGTCCGCGCTGGGCGAGGCGCTCCTGCAGCAGCGACTTGTGATCCACCGGTTGTGTCAGGGCCTCTTCGATTCGATCGGAGAAGGCCCCGACCACCGCCTCCGCGACGCGCTCGAAGCCAAAGGCCAGGTACGCCGCACCGATCACCGACTCGCACACCGACGCGAGCACGCGCTCGCTCTCGACGAGCGGCTCCCCACCGGCGCCGGCTCCGGGAGGCACGGCAGCCTCTATCCGCGCGGGTACACCGAGCTCACGTGCGACCTCGGCGCACGCATCCTGGGCGACGGCCTGCGCACGGACCCGTGTCAACTCGCCTGCTCCGTAGCGCTCGAACCGCGGGTAGAGATGCGTCGAGATCGCGAGCCCGAGCACCGAGTCGCCGAGGAACGCGAGCCGCTCGTAGGACTCCGGGCGCTGCTTCGCCCACGAGGCGTGCGTGAAGGCCAGCCGCGCAAGCTCGTCGGGCAGGTCCTCGAGGAGCGCGCGCAGGGTGCCCATCGGTCCGGCGAAGCTAGCAGCGCTACCGGACCCGATCGAGCGTCGACCCGGTCGCGGAGGCGAAAGCGGCAGGCAGGCGCCCGGCTAGGGCTGCTCGGACTCGTCCCCGGCGGGCGCCAGCACCTCGCGGCCGCCGTAGGTGCCGCACACCGAGCAGACGCGGTGCGGCAGCCGGGGCGAGTGGCACTGCGGGCAGGAAGCGAGCTCCGGCGGTCGGATCTTGTGCTGGGAGCGACGCTTGTTGGTGCGCGCGTGCGACTGCTTCTGCTTGGGAACGGCCACGGCGGCGGAGTCTAAATGGTTGCGGTCAGGTCAGCTCGGAGAGCTTCGCCCAGCGGGGGTCGGGCGGCACCTCATGTCCGTGGTCGGGGCCTGCGCGCTCGAGGTTCGCCCCGCAGACCGCGCACAGGCCCTGGCAGTCCTCTCGGCAGACGATCTTGGGCGGGACCGCGAGCGCCAGCGCGTCGTGCGCCCAGGCACTCGCGTCGAGCTCGTCGCCCGTGGCGTAGGGCGAGCGCAGCTGCTCGTCGCCGCCGTCCTGGTGGACCTCGCGCACGTCGACTTCCACGCCCACCGACGCCCGCTCGAGACAGCGCATGCACGGCCCGGCGAGCTCTGCACGCAGGCGCAGCCGCAGCGAGTGCCCGGCCGCCGTACGGGCCACATCGATCTGCGCGGGTACGCGCGCGGGGACGACCTCGTAGCGCTCGCCGCCCAGGATGAGCGGTTCGACGGGCACCTCCGCGGACAGCCGCCGTCCCTCGCCCGGGGAGAGTCCCAGGGAACCAAGCTCGAGCGCGTCCAATCGCTGGAGCATCGTCGCCACCGAGGGTAGCGAAGGTGGAGCTAGCTGACCTCGGCGTTGTCGCGGCTCTGCAGCCGGTCGCGACCGCGCTGAACGGCGGCCGTGAACTTCATCAGGTTGACCTCGAGCGTGTTGAGGATGTCGTCGGCGTAGTCCTCCGCGCCGAGCCTGATCTCGCGCTCGCGCGCGCGCGCCTCCTCGACGATCTCCTCAGCCTGGCGCTCCGCCTGCTTGACGACGACCTCGTCGGAGATCAGGCGAGCCTGCTCCTCGCGCGACTCCTGCAGGATGCGCTCGGCTTCGCGCTTGGCCTCGGCGAGCATCTCCTGGCGCTCCTTGACGATCCAGCGCGCCTGCTTGATCTCCTCGGGGATCGTTCCGCGCATCTGATCGAGGATGTCGTAGATCTCCTCCTTGTCCACGCGCACCTGGTCCGTGAGCGGGACGGGCTTCGCGTTGTGGACCTGGTCGTCGAGCTTGTCGATTAGAACGAGGACATCCATCGTCAACCCCAGTTCTCTAGCGCTTGAGAGCTTCCTGCAACCGGTCGGACACGGCCGGCGGCACGAGCTCCGAGAGATCGCCCCCGAACATCGCGACCTCTTTCACCCCGCTCGAGCTCAGGAACGAGAACTCGGGCGCGGACATCATGTAGATGCTCTCGATATCGGGTGCCATTTTTCGGTTGAGTTGATTCATCTCGAACTCGTACTCGAAGTCCGAGATCGCCCGCAGCCCCTTGAGGATGACCGTGGCCTGCTGCTCGCGGGCGAAATCCACGATCAGCCTATCAAAGGTTTTCACCTGCACATTGCCGAGTTTTTCGACCTCCCCCGCGATGAACCCCACGCGCTCCTCGCCGCTGAAGAGCGTCTGCTTGCGCACCGGCTGGCTCACGACGCCGACGACGAGTCGATCGAAGAGGCCCGCGGCCCGGCCGATGATGTCCAGATGTCCGTAGGTCACCGGGTCGTAGGACCCCGGGCAGACCGCCGTGCGCAGCCGGTCAGGCGCCACGATGCACCGCTATGCGAGTCCCGCCGTAGACGCGCTCAAGCTCGAGTGGCAGGGCCAGCTCGAGCGGTGCGCGCTTGTCCGATTCGCTGACGATGCGGGCCTCTGGTGTGAGCACGGGAGC
Source organism: Solirubrobacterales bacterium (assembly GCA_038232575.1). GTDB lineage: Bacteria > Actinomycetota > Thermoleophilia > Solirubrobacterales > Thermoleophilaceae > JACCZP01. Next base: position 14,168 of record JBBSNQ010000011.1, read on the forward strand.
GAGCCGCTGCGACAGCGGTCCCGCAAGCGAGCGCGCGGAACTATACGGCGGATCGACGAAGACGAGGTCGTAGCGGCCCTCCGCACGCGCCAGGAATCCGAGCGCGTCGGCGCGCACGATCCTCGACGAGGCGCCCACGCTTGCGAGATTCGCGCCCACCGCGGCGATGGCCGTCCGGTCTCTGTCCACGAAGACCGCCTCAGCGGCCCCGCGCGAGAGCGCCTCGATGCCCAGCGCGCCCGAGCCGGCGAAGAGATCGAGCACGGTGAGGTCCTCGAGCGCCCCCAGGATGGAGAACAGGGACTCGCGCACGCGGTCGGAGGTCGGGCGGGTGCGCCGGCCGCGCGGCGAGAGCAAGCGGCGGCCCTTGAAGGCGCCGGCGACGACCCTCATGCCGCAAGCGGGCGCAGCTCGCTGCCGACGCGGCCCTCCGCGACATCGGCGAGGAGCGCGTGCTCCGGAGCGGCGAGCTCGGGGTCGCGCTCGAGCAGCTGCTCGGCGCGCGCGCGAGCCCGCTCGAGCAGGTCGGCATCCTCGGGCAGCCGAGCAGCGCGGAACTCCGGCAGGCCGTGCTGGCGCGTGCCGAGCACCTCCCCCGCGCCGCGCAGCTCGAGATCGAGCTCGGCGAGGCGGAAGCCGTCCCACTCGCCGGCGAGCGCGGCCAGGCGCGGAAGTGCGGGGTCGCCGAAGAGGATGCAGAGTGAGGGATGCTCGCCGCGGCCCACGCGGCCGCGCAGCTGGTGCAGCTGGGAGAGGCCGTAGCGCTCGGCCGCCTCGATCAGCATCACCGAGGCGTTCGGCACGTCGACGCCCACCTCGATCACGCTTGTCGCCACGAGCACCGATGCCTCTCCGGCCGCGAAGGCGTCCATCGCCTCGGCCCTGCGCCTGGAGCTCATCTGGCCGTGCGCAAGCTCGACGCGATGGCCGCGCAGCTCGCCCGCGGAGAGCCGCTCACGCTCGGCCTCCGCGGCCCGCGCCTGAAGCGTCTCGGACTCTTCGACGAGCGGGCAGACGACGTAGCACTGGCGCCCCGCGGCGAGCTCCTCGCGCACTCGCTCGTAGGCGCGCCGGCGGGCCGGCGCGCCGTCGACGACGAAGGTCTCAACCGGCCGGCGGCCGGCCGGGCGCTCGCGCAGCAGCGTCACGTCGAGATCGCCGTAGGCGGTCAGCGCCAGCGTTCGCGGTATCGGCGTCGCCGTCATGTGCAGCGCGTGCGGGGTGAGACCCGCCGCACCCTTCTCGTCGAGCGCGGACCGCTGACGGACGCCGAAGCGGTGCTCCTCATCGACTACGCACAGGGCGAGATCGGCGAAGACGACCGCTGCCTCGAGCAGCGCATGGGTGCCGACGAGCAGTGGGAGCTCGCCCGTGCCCAGGCGAGCGAGGATCTCCCGGCGGCGGCGCTGCGGCGTCGAGCCGGTCAGCAGCGCCAGTGGGATGCGGTCTCCGAGCAGGCGCTCGAGCGTCCGCAGGTGCTGCTCGGCGAGCGTCTCGGTGGGCGCCATCAGCGCGGCCTGACGGCCCGCCTCAAGCGCGCGCAGCATGCCGTGGAGCGCGACAACCGTCTTGCCCGACCCCACCTCGCCCATCAGCAGGCGCCGCATCGGGCGCTCGCGCGCGAGGTCCCGGTCGAGCGCCCCGAAGGCCGCGCGCTGGCCGCGGGTGGGCTCGAACGGCAGCGCCTCGAGCCACGGATCCACGAGGCGCCCGGTCGGCGCGAGCGCGCGCGCGCTGCTGCCTGCGGCTCGCGCCCGCTTGCGCGCCGCGAGCGCAAGCTCGAGCACGAGCAGCTCCTCGAAGGCGAGCCGCCGGCGCCCCACCTCGCGCTCACCCTCTGCCGCCGGCAGGTGGGCGCAAGCCAGCGCCGCGGCGCGATCGGGCAGACGCTCGGCAGCTCGCAGCCAGGCGGGCAGCGGCTCCGCCACGTGGCGAAGCAGCCGGTGCGCTCGGCGCGCCAGCTCGCGCACGCGCTCGGGCCGCAGCTTCTCGGTACCCGGATAGACGGGCACGAGGCCGAGCGTGTGCACCGCCGCCGCGCCGCCGTCGGCGGGCTCGTGCTCGCTCACCCAGAGCTCCGAGCGGCGCTTGACCTTGCCGTGGAGCAGCAGCCGCGTGCCCGGCCCGAGCTGGCGCGCGAGCCAGGGCTGGTTGAACCAGACGGCGAGCAGGGGACCGCTGTCGTCGCCGACGCGCGCCTCGACCCGCTTCTGCCGCCTATTGCGCATCGGGCGGACGCTGACGCTCCTGACGACGACCTCCACGGTCGCCTCCTCGCCCACTTCGAGCTCGGCCACGGCCTTCTTCTTGCGGCGGTCGCGATGAGCGTGCGGCAGATGCTCGAGCAGGTCGCCGACGGTCTCGAGGCCGAGCGCGGCAGCCGCCGCGCGCACCTCGTCAGGCAACTCGAGCGGAGCCGCGAGCATGCTGGGCCGCGGCAGCGAGCGGATCGCCACTCGAGTGGCCTCGGTGGTCGAGAGCCCGACGTTGCTGGCAAAGCGGACCGGGATGGGTCCGTATAGAGCCTCCGTCGGACAGCGGGGCTCCCTGCCGTCCGTGGCTAGCTGAAATCGCCCATCTAGACCGCCTTCAGAACCTTCCCGGCCTTCAGGCAGCGCGTGCAGACGTACTCGCGGACCGGTGCGCCGCGCACGTCGATGCGAACCTTCTGCAGGTTCGCATCGAAGCGCCGCTTGGTGGCGACCAGGGAGTGCGAGCGGCTGTTGCCGAACGCCGGACCCTTGCCGCACGAGTAGCAGACCTTGGCCATGCGCTAGACGCTAGCAGCGGCCCGGCCGCCAGTCGTGCTGGTCGTCGCGGCCCCCGCCCCCGCCGGGCCGACGCTCTGCCTTAGCGCCGCCATCGTCAGCACGACGCGCGCGGCATGCTCGCCGTGATTGCGCTCGCCGCTCGAGCGTTCAAGCGCCTGCTCGAGCGTGTCGACGGTCAGCACCCCGAACGAGCAGGGCACGCCTGTATCGAGGGAGACACGGGAGATCCCGTGCGCCGCCTCCGCGCAGACGTAGTCATAGTGGTCGGTCTCGCCGCGCACGACGGCGCCGAGGCAGGCCACGCCGGCGTAGCGGCCGGATTCGGCCAGGTACTTGGCCGCGAGCGGCAGCTCGTAGGCGCCCGGCACGTCGTGCACCTCGATGGTGGCGCCACAGCTTTCGAACGCGCCGCTCGCACCCGCGAGCAGCCGCTCGGCAATCTGCCCGTAGAAGCGCGCGACCGCGACCGCGAATGCGTCAGCGCTCACCGGGCGCCCCCTTCGAGGGCTCGGCTGGCCGGGGCGGCGCATCGGCTGGCCGGGGCGGCGCATTGGTCGGCCGTGGCGGCGCATCTGCTGCTGCCTCGCGATCGAGCCGCCGCTCGGAGTGGACCATCTCCTCGTCGAGCGGGAGCGCCTGGTGGTGCAGCCGGTGCCCGAGCCGGTCGCGCTTGGTGCGCAGGTAGTCGCGGTTGTGCTCGGTCGCCGGGTGCTCGATCGGGAGCTGGTCGGTGACCCGCAGCCCGTAGCCCTCGAGGCCGACGATCTTCTTCGGGTTGTTGGTCAGCAGCCGGATCGAGCTGAGTCCCAGGTCGACCAGGATCTGCGCGCCGATCCCGTAGTCGCGCAGGTCCGCGGGCAGGCCCAGCTCGATGTTCGCATCGACGGTGTCGAGCCCGCCCTCCTGGAGCTTGTAGGCACGCAGCTTGTTGAGCAGGCCGATGCCGCGCCC
>JBBSNQ010000012.1:0-16638 GCA_038232575.1 Solirubrobacterales bacterium
AACGGATCCACGATGCGAACGTCGTCGCGACCATGCTCGTGCACGGCATCGACACCGTCGTCACGATGAACGTCGATGACTTCGCCAGATTCGGCGATCACGTGCAGGTCGCCCGCCTGAGTCCATGATGCCCTGAGATCCGTAACTTCAGGATCCCGTCAAGCTCGATCAGACGGGCGTCGGCGATCGCGTCCGCCGGCGACCGGCCGAGCCGGCGGTGCAGTGAGTCCCTCCGGCGCGGACCGTAGCCTGCGCGGCAGTGAGCTCGGGCGCCGCGATCGCCAAGACGGTCCTGATCGTGGTGGCAATGGCGGTCGGCTTCTACCTGCTGTGGCGGCTGCGGCAGGTGGTCGGCGCCCTGGCGATCTCGGCTTTCCTGGCGATCGTGCTCGGCCCGGCCGTCGACTGGCTGCAGCGGCTCAAGCTCCCGCGCGGGATCGCGATCCTCGCGGTCTACGTCCTGATCCTGCTGGGAGTCGCCGGTGCCGGCCTGCTCGTGGTCCCGCCGATCGTCGACGAGGGCAACGCCTTCGTGAGCACGGTGCCCGGGTACGTGAACGACCTGCGCGACTCGCAGGTGATCCGCGACTACGACGACCGCTACCAGATCACCGACACGCTCCTGCGCCAAGCCGAGACGCTGCCGAGCCGGCTGGGCGATGCGCTGGGCGCGCTCCAGAGCGTCACCGTGGGCGTCTTCTCGGCGCTGCTCTCGCTCGTCACGATCCTGGTGATCACGCTGTTCCTGCTGCTCGACGGGCGGCGGATCGTCGACTTCATCCTGCGTCAGTTCGGCCCCGAGCACGAGCCGCTCGCGCGCAAGGTCGCAGGGGAGATCTACACGGCGGTCGGGCGCTACGCGGTCGGCGCCTTCTCGATCGCGTTGCTTGGCGGCCTCGCCACGTTCATAGTGCTCTCGATCCTGGGCGTGCCGTTCGCCGTCCCGCTGGCCGTGCTGACGGCCTTCCTCAGCCTGATCCCACTCGTCGGCGCGACGATCGCCGGTGCGGTGATCGCGTTCGTGACGCTGTTCCAGGACTTCCCGAGGGACCTGATCGTGTGGGTCGTCTTTCTGCTCGTGTACCAGCAGCTCGAGAATCACGTGCTGCAGCCGTTCGTCCACAAGCGCACGGTCGCGCTCGCGCCGCTGCTCGTGATCGTGGCGGTGCTCGCCGGCGCGACCCTGCTTGGCGTGCTCGGGGCGCTGCTCGCCATTCCAGTTGCCGCGGCTCTTCAGATCGTCGTGCGCAACTACTGGGCCCACTCACGGGCTGGGAGCGCGCCTCCCGAGGCGGCCGGTGCCTAATAAGATTCGACTCGATGGCCGACTACGACCCCGAGCAGATCAGGGCCCGCCTCGAGCAGCGGGCTACGGAGCTCGAGCAGACGCGCTCGGATATGCGTCGCGAGGGCGAAGGTGCGCGCGAGGGTGAGCTCGCAGACGTCGATCAGCACCCGGCCGACTCCGGCACCGAGACCCACGACGAGGAGGTCGACCGCACGACCGAGGTCTTCATGGACGAGGAGCGCCGCCGCATCGACGAGGCACTGCACGCCGTCGAGCAGGGCACCTACGGAACCTGCATCGAGTGCGGTCAGGCGATTCCTCCGGCGCGCCTCGAGGCCGTGCCGGAGGCGGTGCGCTGCATCGAGCATCAGCGCTCGTTCGAGGGCGAGCACCGCCAGGCCTACCCTCCGAGCTCGAGGTAGCCGGACAACTCCAGTGGCCGGGCGTCCCGAGCGGCGGCCTAGACTCGGGTTGTGGGCAAGACGCTGTTGACCGGCGCTACGGGCTTCGTCGGGTCGCGCTTGGCGTGGGCGCTCGCCGAGCGCGGCGACGAGTTGCGGCTCACGCTCCGCGCGGGCGACCGGACGAGCGCCCTCGACGGCCTGGACTGCGAGCGCGCGCGGGCCGATCTGCTCGACCGGCGCGCCGTGAGGCGTGCGATGAAGGGCGTCGACCGCGTCTTCCACACGGCGGGCATGGTCTCGCTGCGGCCCGAGGACGAGGCGCTGCTTCTCCGCGAGAACGTCGAGACGACAAGGATGGTTCTCGAGGAGGCGCTGCGGGCGGGGGTCGAGCGAGTGGTCCACACATCGAGCGCCGTGGCGCTCGGCCATGCCGACCCCGGCGAGACGACCGACGAGGCGCAGGTCTTCAACGCGGGTGGGCTTGGCATCCGCTTCGTGAACGCCAAGCACGAGGCCGAGGTCGAAGCGCTGCGGCTCGCCGCGCGCGGGCTGCCGCTCGTGCTCGTCAACCCGAGCCTCGTCCTCGGTCCCGGCGACGTCGGCGGCTCGGGCACCGCGCTCGTCAAGCGCTTCCTGCTCGGCCGGGTCCCGGCCTACACCGACGGCGCGGTCAACGTCGCCGACATCGACGACGTCGCCCGCGCGCACCTGCTTGCGGACGAGCGCGGGCGCATCGGCGAGCGCTACATGATCGGCAACCGCAACTTCACCTTCGAGCGGCTCTTCGACGATCTCGGCCGACTGTCGGGCGTGGAGCCTCCGAACGTCAAGCTGCCCGCCGCGATGGCCGTGGCGCTCGCGGGCGCGTGGGAGTCCGGACCGGGGGATCCGCCGGCGACCGTTGACGAGGCGAAGTTCTGCACGCGCTGGTGGAGCTACCGCAACAACAAGGCAAAGCGCGAGCTCGGCTTTTCGCCTTCGCCCCACGAGGAGACGCTCGAGACGACGGTCAACTGGTTCCTCGAGCGCGAGGGCGCCGCGATCGAGCGTGCGCGCAGCCAGTCGCATTCGCGCCGCCACAGGCTGCTCGAGACCGCTGTCGACGGGCTGCAGGGTGCGGCTGGCGCCGGAGCGGCCCTGCGCCGGTGGATGACGCCATGACGACGCCGCTGCTCTCCGACCACATGACGCCACGCCACCGTCGCGCCCCATGACAACGCTCTATCGCTGCCCCACGCCGACCGATCGCCTCTGCGCCTGCGGTCGCGTCGCGCGCAAGCTGAGCGAGCTCGGCGTCGAGCACGACACGGTGCGCGTCCCCTACCGCAGGGCCGACCGGCCGGAGATCTCCGAGCTCAGCGGTCAACGCCGGGTGCCTGTGCTCGTCGACGGGGAGGAGGTCGTCAGCGACTCCAAGCGCATCGTCGAGTACCTCGAGCACCGGGCCGCCGCCGGTTAGCGGCGGCCGCGGGCCGCGAAGTGCCGAGCGTGCCGGCTCGCGGGCGCGGGCCAGCGGCTCCGCGGGCAACTGTGGCGATTAGCCCCTACATAGTGAGGGCTGACGTACACGCTTGGATTTGAGGCCGCGATTCTCTCGCGAGTCAGCCGGTTGCCGCGGCAGCGTTCGGCGGGTCCCGCTAGCCGAGCCGGTTCTCCAGCCCGATCGGCGCGGTCTGCGGCGCATCGACGGCGGGTGCGTCGGGCACGTCCTCCTCGGCGGGCTGCTCCACCCCCAGCAGGTCGGCGAGCTCGCCGGACTCGAACATCTCCATCGCGATGTCGCAGCCGCCGACGAGCTTGCCGTCGACGAACAGCTGGGGGATCGTCGGCCAGTTGGAGATCCCGGAGAGCTCTTCGCGGATGCGCGGGTCTGGCAGGATGTCGAGCGCCGCGTATTGGACCCCGAGCGTGTTGAGCGCGGCCGACGTACGCGCCGAGAAGCCACACCGCGGCTCGTCGGGCGTGCCCTTCATGAACAGCATCGCGTGGTTCTCGTCGATCGCCCCCTGGATGAAGCTCCGGATCTCGTCGTTGGTCATCTTGTTTCTCCCGGTGTCGAGGTCTTGAGTGAGAGCGCGTGGATCGGGCCGCCGATGTCGCTGCCGAAGATGTCGTAGACGAGCCGGTGGCGCTCGATGCGTGAGAGGCCGTCAAAGCGCTCCGACACGACCTCGGCGCGGAAGTGATCGCCGCCGCCGGTGAGATCGTCGACCGCGACGTCCGCGCCCGGCAGCGCGGCGACGATCCGGTCGTTGAGCTCCTCGGCTCTCGGCATGGCCCGATCACGATAGCGGCCGGCACCTTCCACGCCGTGGCCGACGGGGCTACACTAACGGTGATGGTGACGCTCACCGACAAGGCTGCGGAGAAGGTGGGGGCTTTCCTCACCGGCCAGGAGGCGGCAACCGAGGCCGGCCTGCGGGTCGGCGTCAAGGGCGGCGGCTGCTCGGGCTTCCAGTACAACCTCGCGCTCGACGAGCAGCGCGACGGCGACCGCGTGTTCGAGGATCGCGGCATCCGCGTGCTGGTGGACGAGACGAGCCTGCAGTACGTCGAGGGCTCGGTCGTCGACTACACCGAGAGCCTGATGGCCGCGGGGTTCGAGGTCAAGAACCCCAACGTCGTCGCCGCCTGCGGCTGCGGCTCCTCCGTCCGCGTGGCCGACGAAGAGCCGAGCTGCGGCGCGTAGCCGCGGCCGGTCGCATCGCCGCAAGCCTGCGCTAGCGGCTGACCCCACGCCGCGGCTCCTTGCCCCAGTGGGCCCAGGCGCTTGCCTGCGCGGGGCCTGGCCCCGGTGAGGCCCTAGTCGGGGCTGCGCTTTCCGCGTGTCAAGGAGGGTCGGGTCGCCGCTGCAGGTGGCTTGCTGAGCACGCTCCTGCTGATCCCGGTGGGCCTGGCGATTGGCCTCGCCAGTCGCGCATGGGGGTACGCGAACCTCGCCACGGTGGTCCTCATTGGCCTCGGCACGCTCGTGGCGCTCGCTCCGATCGCGCTCGACGAGATCCGCGAAAGCCAGCGCCGCTCCGGGCCGCAGTAGCCACGACGTCGCGACGGCCAGCGGGGGGCTCGCGTCGGGCTCGCGGCTCAGCTGCCGGCTGACGCGCCGGCACCGGCCGCCGTGCGCGCTCCGACGGGGGCTCTCTACCTACACGGGCTCGTTGTCGAGTGAGCGCCAGAGGTATAGGCAGGCCAGCGAGCGCTGGGGTCGCCAGGGCTCGGCGATTGCGGTCAGCTCGTCCGGCTTCGGTGCGCCATCGAGGGCGTAGGCGCGCTCGATGGCGCGGCGGATGCCGAGGTCGCCCACCGGCAGCACGTCGGGCCGCCCGAGGTGGAACATGAGGAACATCTCGGCGGTCCAGCGGCCGAGCCCCTTGATCTCGACGAGAGTCGCGACCACCTCCTCGTCGGGCAGCTCCGCGAGGTGCTCGAGGTCGAGCGCGCCGTCCTCGATTCGGGCCGCGAGGTCGCGCAGGTAGGCGACCTTGGGCCGGGAGAGGCCGCTTGCCCGGACTTCTTCGGGATCGGCTGCCAGCAGCTCGGCCGGCGTCGGCGTGCGCCCGCCGAAGCGGTCGATGAGCCGCTCGTAGATGGTCCGCGCTGCCTTGGTCGATAGCTGCTGGCCGACGATCGAGCGCACCAGCGCGCCGTAGGGGTCGGCCGGGCGGCCGCGGCGGCGCGCGGCGGCGTCGAGCGGCCCGATCGCCGCGATCAGGCCGGCGAGGACCGGGTCGGCGGCGCGCAGACGCTCCTCGGGCGGAGTGGTCTGCGCTCGTTCGGGGTCCGCCGGTCCGGCCTCCGCCGGTTCGCTCTGCGGCGCGGCCATCGACCTACGCGAGCCTGGGGGTCAGCCCGCCGGGCCGGTCGCCGTGGGCGAGCGAGTGCCGCGGTTGGAGCGGGCGCTGCGGTCGGGGCGAGCTTTGCCTGCGCGCCGGCCGGTGGAGGGCCCACGCGCGAAGAAGTCCGCCTCGGCCCGCCCGAGCTCGCTCTGCGGGGGGTCGTCGTAGATCCACTCACACGCGATGCGGTGCCAGTTCGCGCTTACGTCGAGGGCGCCGAGCACGCCGAGCGTGAGCGCCTCCATGCGGCGGGCGAGCAGCGCCTCGGGCGGCAGCGTCTGGCGCTTGATCAACTCCCAGTGGCGCGAGCGGGGATCGCCCGCCTCGAGCATCAGCCTGCCGACGTAGTCCTGGTCGAGCCTGACCTCGCGATCGTCGCGGTACCACTCGACGGCGTCGTTGTAGTAGTCGAGCAGGGCGTCCGGCGTGACCTTCGGATCGTCCGGCTCGAGCACGCCCATCTCGACCAGCAGCCGGGCGAGCTCGCCGGAATCGTTCGCGAGGATCGCGCGTGCGATCGACATCTCCTCCTCGACCTGCTGGCGCGAGACCTTCTTCGTCATGCCGAAGTCGAGGAAGGCGACGCGGCCGTCGCCCAGCAGCAGGAAGTTGCCCGGGTGCGGGTCACCCGAGAAGTGGGCATTGCGGTAGAGCGAGCCGAGGAAGAAGCGGAAGACGATCTCGCCGAAGCGGTTCCGCTCGGGCTGGGGCAGGCGCTTCACCTGCTCGAAGGGCTTGCCGTCGACGAACTCGGTCACGAGCACGCGCTCGCGCGAGAGCTCGGTCACGACGCCGGGTACGACCACGAAGGGATGCCCGCGCCAGAGCCGTGCGAACGCGCGCTGGCTCTGGGCCTCGTGCTCGTAGTCGAGCTCCTCGGTCACGCGCTCGCGCAGCTCCTGAGCCATCGCCTTGGCGTCGAGGCGGGGGACCAGACGCCGCGCGGCGCGCAGGATCAGGCCCAGGTTCTGCAGGTCGGCACGGACCGCCTGCGCGATCCCGGGGTACTGAACCTTGACGGCCACCTCGCGCCCGTCGCGCAGCCGCCCGCGGTAGACCTGGCCGATCGAGGCGGCCGCGATCGGCTCCTCGTCGAGCTGCTCGAACTCGTCCTCGAGGTCGTCGCCGAGGTCCTGCTCGATCACCTTGCGCATCTCGTCGAAGGAGACGCTCGGCGCCGAGTCGCGCAGCTCCCCGAGCTTTGCCTGGAAGCGCTCGCGCGCCTCCGGCGGCAGGCCGCCGGGATCCATGAACGAGACGACCTGGCCGACCTTCATGGCGGCGCCCTTCATGCTGCCGAGCACCTCGACGATCTCCTCCGCCGCCTCGGCCTGGCGGCGGGCGTTCGCCTCGCGGCGGCGCTCCTCGGTGCGCGTCAGGTTGCGCGCCTTGTTCGCGTAGGCCTTTGCCGCCTGGCCGCCGACCAGTCCGCCCACTCTCGCCGTGCGCCGCACGCGCCCGGTGGGGATGGGCTTGTCGCGCCGCGCCACGGTCCGCTGAGTCTAGGGTGCACGGCCTGGCCCGTAGGCTCTCCCCTCATGCGGCTGGTCAGCTACGACTCGGGCGCCGGTCCGCGCGCCGGTCTACTCCACGATGAGCTCATCGTGGATGTCTGGGAGGCCCTCGGCGAGTCGTCGAGCGAGCCGACGGTCGGCGCTCTGCTGCGCGGAGGCCGGCTTGAAGATGTACGGGCGCTGACGCAGGCCGGAGCGCCACCGGCGCAGACCGGGGCGCCGCCGGCGCAGGCGGGAGAGACGCCCGCGGCATCCTGGCAAGCGGACTCCGGCAGACCTGCGCGTGGGCTCCCCATCGGCGAGGTGCGCCTGCACGCCCCGGTCACCAACCCCGGCAAGATCGTGGGGATCGGGCTCAACTACGCGTCTCACGCGCGCGAGGCGGGCCTCGAGCCGCCCGAGACGCCGACGTTCTTCGCCAAGTGGGCGAACGCCCTCGCGGGTCCGGGCGCCACCGTCGCGCTCCCGGCGGCGAGCCGCAAGGTCGACTACGAGGCCGAGGTTGCGTTCGTAATCGGAGAACGCTGCCGCGACGTCGCCGAGGCCGACGCGCTCGACCGCATCGCCGGCTACATGCTGCTCAACGACCTCTCCGCGCGCGACCTCCAGTTCGCGACGCCGCAGTGGATGCCCGGCAAGGTCTTCGACGGCTCGGCGCCGTGCGGCCCGGCGCTCGTGAGCTCCGAGGAGGCCGGACCCCACGACGCGATCGAGATCGAGCTGAGCCTGAACGGCGAGGTCATGCAGTCGGCGTCGACCGCCGACCTCGTCCACTCGATCCCGGCGCTCGTCGCCCACCTGTCCTCCCTGATGACGCTCGAGCCCGGCGACATCGTCAGCACCGGCACGCCCGCGGGCGTCGGCAGCATGCGCGAGCCGCGAGTCTGGCTCGCGCCCGGTGACGAGATCGTCATCTCCTCCCCGACACTCGGCCGGCTCGAGACCCGGATCGCCGGCTGAGCACCGCTGCGGGCCGGCCTGCGGCGTACGGATCGCCGCTGAGGCCTAGACCTGGCCCTCGACCGAGCCGGGGACGCCGGTGTTGGTCGAGTACTTCGGCTGCAGCTTGGTGTCGGGCCTGATGTGGTGGACCGCCTGAGCGACCGCGATCGCCGCCTCGGCGAAGCCGGTCGCGATCAGCTTGAGCTTGCCCTCGAAGGTGGTGATGTCGCCGGCCGCCCAGACGCCGTCCATCGAGGTCCCCATCACGCCGTCGACCACGATCGCGCCCTTCTCGATCTGGAGGCCCCACTCCTTGAGCGGCCCGAGGGCCGTCTTGAAGCCGAGCTGGAGCAGCACCGCGTCGCACGGGACCGCGACCTCCTCCTCGGTCTCGGCGTGGGCGATCGTTACCTGCTCGATCGAGCCGTCGCCTGAGATCTCCTTGATCTCGTAGGGAGTGCGCACGTCGACGGCGCCGGCCGAGGCGGCGTCCATGATCTCGTTGATGGTCACCTCGTGCGCGCGGAAGCCCTCGCGCCGATGGACGAGCGTGATCTCGGAGGCTGTGTCGAGCAGGTTGACGACCCAGTCGCAGGCCGAGTCGCCCCCGCCCACGATCATCACCCGCTTGTCGGCGAAGGCGGCCTTCTCGCCGACGAGGTAGTGCGCGCCGCGGCCCTCCCAGGGCGACATGTCGTAGCCGGGCAGCCGCTTGGGCTCGAAGGCGCCGTGTCCGCCGGCGATCACGATCGTGCGCGTCAAGAGATCGCCGCGATCGGTGACGATGCGGATGATCTGGCGCTCTGGATCGTCGGGGTCGGGCTCGTACTCGACGCGCTGGGCGGTCGTGTCGAGGTGCACCGGAACCTCGAACTGCTCGAGCGCCTGGCGGCGCAGCTGCTCGACGAGGTCCTTGGCGAGCACGCGCGGGTAGCCGGGCACGTCGAAGATCCACTTCTCCGGGTAGAGCGTCGTCAGCTGGCCGCCGATGTCGTGCAGCGAGTCGACGATCCGGGCGCTCGCCTCGCGCATCCCGGCCCAGAAGGCGGTCACGAGGCCGACGGGGCCGGCGCCGATGATCGTGATGTCGCGGATCTCGGAGTCGCCTGCGAGGTCCGGCCCGCCGCCGTTGGGGGAGGCGCTTTGCGCCTGCTTCTGGTCCATGCCCGCCAGCCTCGCGCTACGCCGGGATCGGGTCGAGGGCGACGGCCTCGCCGTCGAGCGCGTTCAGAGCCCGCTCGGGCGAGGCGGAGAGGCAGGTGAAGATCGGCGTCTCGCTGAGCGTGTAGGCGCTCGACTCGCTGTAGCGCAGCTCGTGCACGAGGTCGAGGAACTCGGCGGGGTCGTCGGCGTCGAAGGAGACCACGAACTCTTGGTCGTCGAGCCCGTAGGAGTAGGCGGTGTTGATGTCGATCGAGCCGTGGCGGCGCCCGATCTCGATGTGCGAGCGCATGATCCGCATCCGCTCCTCCTCGTCCAGCAGGTACCACTCGCGCTTCTTCCACATCGGGTAGACGATCAGGTAGGCGGAGTCGCTTCCGGGCCGCGGGGCAAGCGGCGAGGGCTCGTCGGAGTAGGGCGAGGGCTTGGTGAGCGCCAGGTAGGAGTGGGGTATGTGGGACCAGCGCATCAGGCCGCTCTGGTTGAGCAGCACGTGCAGCTCGTGGATCGTCTCGAGGCTCGGGCTCGCGGCGCGCACCATCAGGTCGGCGTCGCCGCGGGTGCCCACGAGCGAGTAGGTGCGTAGGAAGTGGTCCTCGGCGAAGTCGGCCAGGGCGGCGGCGAGCTCGCGCTTGTCGCCGGCGCGCTCCTCGGGCGCGCGCCTGCGCCAGGCGGGGTCGACCTTGAGGAAGGTGAACTTGACGAAATGACGCTCGGCCACGGCTCAGATTGTGGCGCATGGCCGCTCGGAGCTTGCCCGAGCGCGTCGACGCTCCGGCGCTCCTTGGCTGCGCCCGAGTTGCTCTAGGCTGCCGCGGATGCGCGTAGGGCTCGTCTCCCCGTACTCGCACACCTACCCGGGGGGCGTCGGCGCCCACGTCGAGGCGCTCGCCGAGGAGCTGCTCGTGCTCGGCCACGAGGTGCGGCTGTTCGCACCCCACGATCCCGACGACCGCCTGGCGCGGCTGATGCACCGCGGCGCCCGGCCGCAGCGTCGCGCGCTGCCCGACTACGTCGTGCCGCTCGGCCGCACTGTGAGCTGGAGCGCGAACGGCTCGGTCTCGACGATGGCGCTCCACCGCAGGGCCCACATAACGGTCTCGAACGAGCTGCGCGCGGGCCGGCTCGACGTGCTGCACGTGCACGAGCCGCACGTGCCCGTCGTGAGCTGGACGATGACCGGCACCGCTCGGATCCCGCTCGTCGGGACCTTCCACCACTACTCGACGCGGCGCGCTGCACACGACGCCGCCGCGCTGATCGGCGCGCGGCGGCGCTTCGACAAGCTGCACGTGCGCATCGCCGTCTCCGAGGCGGCGCGCTGGTGCGCCGAGCGCTTCTGGGGCGGGCGCTACCGGGTGATCCCGAACGGCGTGAACCTCGGCGCTGCGCTCGGCAGCCCGAAGCCGGAGCGCCCGGGGCTGCGACTGCTGTTCGTCGGGCGGCCGGAGGAGCGCAAGGGCCTGCCCGTTCTGCTGCGCGCGTTCGAGGCGCTGCGCGGAGCCGGGGTCGAGGCCACGCTTACGATCGCAGGCTCGACGCGCGAGGAGGTGGCGCCGTTCCTGCTCGAGGGAAGCGAGCTCGAGCGCGGCGATCTCGAGGTGCTCGGCCGCGTCCCCGAGGCGGAGAAGTGGCGCCTGCTGCACGAGGCCGACATCCTGTGCGCTCCCTCGATCGCCGGCGAGAGCTTCGGGATGGTGCTGACCGAGGCGTTCGCCTCCGGCACGCCCGTGGTGTGCTCGGAGATCGGTGGCTACCGCGACGTCGTGCGCGACGGCGTCGACGGGCTGCTAGTGCCGCCGGGGCGCCCCGAGGAGCTCGCGCAGGCGCTCCACGGGCTGGCCGGCGATCGCGAGCGCCGCCTGCGCATGTCGAGCGCCGCGCGCGAGGGCGCCGAGCGCTTCGCCTGGCCGAGCGTCGCGGGTGAGGTGGTCGGTGCCTACGAGGACGCGGCGGCTGTGCCCGCGCCGGCGAGCGTGCTCGGGCGAGCCGCGGTGCGGACGGGACTCAAGCCCGCCGACGGCCTGCCGCGCCGCCCCGTCCGGCGCGTGCCCCCTCCCGAGCCCGCGCACCCTGAGATCCGGCGCCGCCGCCGGCGGGAGGTGGCTCGCAAGGCGCTCTTCGGCGCCGGCGCGCTCGCGGGCGCCGGCCTTGCCGGGCTCGCGCTGAGCCGGATCGGGGTCGACTCGATCGTCGGCGCCCTGCTGGCGGCCACGCCGCTGTGGGTGCTCGTCGCGTTCGCGCTCATGTGCGCCTCGATGTTGATGCGCGCCGAGGCCTGGCACGCGATCCTGCATGCGGCGCTGCCGGGCGCCGGGGTCAGGCGGGCCGACGTCGTGCGCGGCACGGCGATCGGCGTGCTCATGTCGGCGACGCTGCCCGCCCGCCTTGGCGAGCCCTCGCGCGCGTTCATCCTCGCCCGCAGGCTGGGGCAGGTGCGAGAGCGCCTGCCCGTCGTGCTCGGGACCGTCGTCTCGCAGACGCTGCTCAACCTGCTCGCGCTGGTGGTGCTGGCCGCGATCATGCTGGCCACCGTCGGCCTCTTCCGCGATAACGATGAGCTGCTGCTGCTGGTCGAGCTCGCGCCGGTGCCGCTGCTGCTCGCCGTGCTTGCGGCCTCGGGCCTCTTCAGGCGCCGCCACGGCGCGCGCGCCGTCCGCTCACCCAGGGTCGAGCGCGCCGTCGCGCTCGCGCGCGCGACTGCGGGCAGGGTGCGCGAGGGCCTCGCGGTCTTTCGCCACCCGCGGGCCGGGGCCTGGGCGACGCTCGTGCAGCTCTCCGCCTGGGCAGTGCAGTGCGTGGCCTTCTACACCCTCCTGATAGCGCTGGGGCTGGGCGAGGAGGTGGGGATCGGCGCCGCGGCGGCGGTCCTGCTGGCCGTCAACGTGACCGCGCTGCTGCCCGCGACGCCGTCGAACATCGGCGTCTTCCAGGCCGCCTGCGTCGCCGTGCTCGCGGCCTACGGGATCACGGCCACGGATGCCCTCGCCTATGGGATCATCCTGCAGGCGGTCGAGATTGCGACGGCGCTCGTGATGGGCATGCCCGCGCTGCTGCGCGAAGGGGTCACCTGGAAGGACATGCGCCTGCGTGCGATGCACGCCGCGCCGGTCGATCTCGGCTTGCGCCGGCGGGGCGCCGAGGCCGCCGAAGCCGAGGCTTAGCTTACGATCGGCTACCATTCTTGGCCCCGGCGCCCGCTCTCTTTCCTCTCTTCCGCGGCGCCATGGCACCCACCCAAGGAGGCGTAGCACCTTATGGCCCTATCGAGCATCCACGGTTTTCCGCGCGTCGGCGCGCAGCGCGAGCTCAAGTTCGCGACCGAGGGCTACTGGGCAGGCACTGCGTCCGACGAGGAGCTGCAGAGCACCGCGCGCGAGCTTCGGCGCACCAACTGGGAGCTCCTGCGCGACGCCGGCATCCATCTGATCCCCTCGAACGACTTCTCGCTCTACGACCAGGTTCTCGACACCGTTGCCCTCGTCGGCGCCGTGCCCGAGCGCTACGGCCACGGGGGCGGCGAGGTCGACCGCGAGCTCTACTTCGCGATGGCGCGCGGGCGCCAGGGCGGCGGCCACGACGTGACCGCGATGGAGATGACCAAGTGGTTCGACACCAACTACCACTACATCGTCCCCGAGCTCGGCCCCGACACGGCCTTCGCGCTCTCGAGCTCGAAGCCGTTCGACGAGTTCGCGGAGGCCAAGGAGCTGGGCATCGTCACCAAGCCGGTGCTCGTCGGCCCGGTGAGCCTGCTGCTGCTCGGCAAGTCCGCCGACGGCGTGCCCGAGGACTTCGACCGCTTGAGCCTGCTCGACCAGCTCGTGGAGGTCTACGCCGAGGCGATTGAGCGCTTCGGCAAGCTCGGCGCGGAGTGGGTGCAGCTCGACGAGCCCGCCTTCGTGCAGGACCGCTCCCCAGCCGAGCTCGAGGCGCTCGCCCGCGCCTACGAGCGTCTCGGCTCGATCGAGCGGCGTCCCAAGCTGGTCGTCTCGACCTACTTCGCCCACGCCGGGGAGGCGCTCGACGTGCTAGCCGACGCGCGCATCGACGGCATCGGCGTCGACTTCCACCGCGGCCCCGAGAACCTCGAGCTGCTCAAGGCGCGCGGGGGCATCGGCGAGAAGACGCTGTTCGCGGGCGTGGTCGACGGGCGCAACGTCTGGATCAATGACCTCGACCGCTCGCTCGAGCTGCTGCGCGAGCTGCGCGGCCTGGCCGGCGAGCTTGTGATCTCGACGTCGTGCTCGCTGCTGCACACCCCGCTTGACCTCGACGCGGAGCCCGATCTCGACGACGAGGTGCGCTCCTGGATGGCCTTTGCGCGCCAGAAGGTCGGTGAGATCGTCACGCTCGCGCGCGGCCTCGGCGAGGGCGCCGAGGCGATCGCCGCCGAGCGCGAGGCCAACCAGGCCGCGCTCGAGAGCCGGCGCCAGTCCCGGCGCACGCACAATCCGGAGGTTCGCAAGCGGGCCGAGGCGCTCTCGGAGGCCGATACGCGCCGCGACTCCCCGTTTGCGGAGCGCAACGAGGCCCAGCAGGAGCGGTTCGCGCTGCCGCTGTTCCCGACGACGACGATCGGCTCGTTCCCCCAGACGGCCGACGTGCGCGCGGCGCGTGCCTCGCTGCGCAGCGGCGAGATCGATTCCGAGGAGTACGAGCGCCGCATGAAGGAGGAGATCGGGCGCGTCGTGGCTCTGCAGGAGGAGCTCGGGCTCGACGTGCTCGTCCACGGCGAGCCGGAGCGCAACGACATGGTCCAGTACTTCGCCGAGCAGATCGACGGCTACGCCTTCACCCACAACGGGTGGGTGCAGTCGTATGGCTCGCGCAACGTGCGCCCGCCGATCCTCTACGGCGACATCTCGCGCGCGCAGCCGATGACGGTCGCTTGGACGACCTACGCCCAGTCGCTCACCGACAGGCCGCTCAAGGGCATGCTGACGGCGCCGGTGACGATGCTGATGTGGTCGTTCGTGCGCGACGACCAGCCGCGCTCGGAGACCTGCGAGCAGCTGGCACTGGCGATCCGCGACGAGGTGGCCGACCTCGAGGAGGCGGGCATCGGGATCATCCAGGTCGACGAGCCCGCGATTCGCGAGGGCCTGCCGCTGCGGCGCGAAGGCTGGGAGGAGTACCTGCGCTGGGCCGTCTACGCGTTCCGCGTGGCGACCTCCGGTGTGCGCGACGAGACCCAGATCCACACGCACATGTGCTACTCGGACTTCGGCGACATCATCGAGGCGATCAACGAGCTCGACGCCGACGTCGCCTCCGTCGAGGCCGCGCGTTCGCGCATGGAGCTGATGGACGATCTCAAGCGCGAGGGCTACCGCCAGCAGGTCGGGCCCGGCGTCTACGACATCCACTCACCGCGCGTGCCCTCGGCCGAGGAGATGGCCTCGCTGCTGAAGACGGCGGCCGGCGTGCTCGAGCCCGAGCAGCTCTGGGTGAACCCCGACTGCGGGCTCAAGACGCGCGGCTACGAGGAGACCGAGCGCTCGCTGCGGAACATGGTCGACGCGGCCAAGCAGCTGCGCGAGGAGCTCCAGCCGGCTCGCGGCTGAGCGAGGCTCGCCTGCCGGCCCGGCCCCGTCGCGCGAACGGGGAACCGGCGCGCGCCAGCCGCACGGGCGCTAGAGTGCGTTCAGCAGGAGTGGTGCGCGCTACGATCGTGGAGCACCGCACCGGAAGATCGAAGAGGAGGAGCAGCGCCGTGATGTCGAGCCGAGCCGCCGTCCTGGGGATTCTCATCGCCGCCCTCGCGCTGCCGGCCACCGCGGGCGCCCAGACTGCCGCCGAGGAGGAGGGCGCCGTGGCCCGTGCCGCCGGCTCGGACGTCAGCCAGGAGGAGGCGCGCGAGCAGATCCGCGAGCTCCAGGAGGAGCAGTCCGATCGCCAGCGCCTGATCGAGTGCCGCGACCGCGAGAACTTCGACACCGAGACCGATGAGAGCCGGCGCGAGTGTGAGCGCCTTCAGGACGACCACGAGCTGTTCATCGACGACGATCGCTCGCTCGAGGAGCGCGACGGCGGCGACGACAACCCGTCGAACGACCGCGGCGAGCTAAGCGGGCCGGGCATCTCGCTGCTGCCGCTGCAACGGGTGACCGTCCCGACCATGCGCGGCCGGCCGGCTCCGCGCGGCGACGGCATCCGGGTCACCTGCCGCAACGGCGATGAGGCCGTCGGTGAGTGTCGCGTGAGCGTCGAGTTCGGCACCGCAGCCGACCCCGATCACGCCTTCATCGCCTACGGCGCCGCGCCGATTGGGCAGAACCAGACCGTCACCGTGGTCGCCCCGCTGACCGAGTCGGGCATGCGCCTGCTGCGCAAGCGCCCGCGGCTGCGCGTCCGGGTCATCGTCCAGGTGCCGGGCATCGCCACAACGCGCGTCATCACCCTGCAGCGCCGCTGATCGCGGCCTGTCAGACCGCAGTAGGGCTCAGCGCCAGGGCGGGGCCGCCGCCGCTCGTAGCGCGCGGCGCCTGACAGCAGGGCGAAGCGGCCGCCCGAGATTTTCGACACCTGTCCAACGACGGGGGTCGCGGGCGCGCCTACCTTGGGCGGTGCAGGCAGAAGACCGACATCCAGCCCACCTCGCCTGCCCTCACGATCCAAGCCGTGCGGGGCTTGGGCGTGATACGGAGGACTTCCGCGCACATGAGACACATGCAACGACTCGCCAGTCTGAGACGCAGATGCCTGGGCGCCGTGCCGCTCGCGCTCGCTGCGCTGCTCGCGCTGCCCGCCGCCG
The DNA here is from genome assembly GCA_038232575.1 of Solirubrobacterales bacterium. Taxonomy (GTDB): domain Bacteria; phylum Actinomycetota; class Thermoleophilia; order Solirubrobacterales; family Thermoleophilaceae; genus JACCZP01. Next base: position 15,903 of record JBBSNQ010000012.1, read on the forward strand.
CGCTGGCCCAGGACGAGGCCACGCTCGAGGAGGCGATCGGCCGGATCGACGTGATGTGGGTGATCGTGGCCGCGGTGCTCGTCATGTTCATGCAGGCCGGGTTCGCCTTCCTCGAGGTCGGCTTCTCGCGCGGCAAGAACGTCGGCTCCGGAATTGCGAAGATCCTCGCCAACTTCTCGATCGCCTCGATCGCCTGGTGGGCGGTCGGCTTCGCGCTCGCCTTCGGCGGCGACGGCCCGATCATCGGCACGAGCGGCTTCTTCTTCAGCCACGGCGTCGGCCTCGAGCTGCTGCCAGGACCGGGCGGCGACGCCGCGTTCATGCTGTTCCAGTTCATGTTCTGCGCCGTCTCGCTCGCGATCGTCTGGGGCACGACGCTCGAGCGGATCAAGTTCTCCGCCTACGTGATCTACGCGATCGTCTTCGCCTCGGTCATCTACCCGCTCGGCGCGCACTGGATCTTCGGCGGCGGCTTCCTGGCGGAGATCGGCGGCGGTGTGCAGGACTTCGCCGGCTCGACCGTCGTCCACCTCGTCGGCGCGACCGGCGCGCTTGCCGCTCTGATGCTGCTCGGCCCGCGCAAGGGCAAGTACGGCCGCAACGGCGAGCCGCGCGTGATCCCCGGGCACTCGATGCCGCTCGTCGGCCTCGGCGTGCTGATCCTCTGGCTCGGCTGGTTCGGCTTCAACGCCGGCTCCACGCTCGGCACCGAGGGCAACCGCTTCGCCGAGGTCGC
>JBBSNQ010000013.1:0-16049 GCA_038232575.1 Solirubrobacterales bacterium
GACCTGACGATCCCCCCCGGGCAGACCGTTGCGCTCGTCGGCGCGACCGGCGCCGGCAAGTCGACGCTCCTGAAGCTCGTCGCTCGCTTCCACGACCCGGGACACGGGCGGGTCCTAATCGACGGCAATGACCTGCGCGAGGTGACCCAGCACTCGCTGCGGTCGCAGCTCGGCGTCGTGCCCCAAGAGGGCTTCCTCTTCTCGGGCAGCATCCGCGAGAACATCGCGTTCGGAAATCCCGAGGCCAGCGACGACGAGCTCCAGCGAGCCGCCGCGGCCGTAGGAGCCCACGAGCTCGTCAGCGCTCTGCCTGATGGCTACGACACTCGGGTTGGCGAGCGCGGAGGCAACCTCTCGGCCGGGCAGCGCCAGCTCGTCGCGTTCGCCCGCGCCGCCGCCGCCGATCCGCGCATCCTCATCCTCGACGAGGCGACCTCGAACGTCGACGTGCGCACCGAGGCTCGTATCGAGCACGGGCTGCGCCGGTTGCTCGCGGGACGGACCGCGTTCGTGATCGCACACCGACTCTCGACGATCCGCAGCGCCGGGCGGGTCGTCGTTCTGGCCGAGGGCCGGATCGCCGAGGAGGGCACGCACGCCGAGCTGCTGGCGGCGCGCGGCGCCTACTGGCGCCTGTACCGCGACTGGGCGAAGCAGGCGGCGTAGGTCGCAGACAACGGTCGCGCGGTCCGCTGGTGGGGAGGTGTATCGATGGGAAGCACGCCCGCCGACTGGACGCGTCCGGACCCAACACGGCGACGACGTGCGACTGCGGGGCAGGGACTCGAACCCCGATTTTGCGGTCCAGAGCCGCACGAATTGCCATTATTCGACCCCGCAAGGGCCTTGGAGAATAGCCATTTCCGTCCGGTGAGTATGAGAACATGTGTTCGTGTCAAGGAACGTTTGCGGTGCTGTAGCAGATCTTCTCGACCAGGGTTTCACCGAGGCCCAGATCGCGTGGCGCCTGGGAGTCGCGCCGACGACGGTGAGCTATCATCGTGCTCGGCTCCTCGCCCGGCCCCACGCGCCTGAGCGACAGCGAACAGCGTCCACCGGCAGTCGATTCCGCCGCGTCGAGACACGGCGGCCCGTTGGCGAACTCCTGAATGAAGGGCTCTCACGCTCTGAGGCCGCTCGCCGACTCGGCCTCAGCAAAGCGACGATCAGCTACCACGCCCGGCGACTTGGAGCTCCTGTCGATGAGCGCTGCGCCCGACGCTACGACTGGGCCGCCGTTCAGCAGTACTACGACCTCGGGCATTCGGTGCGTGAATGCCGCGCGGCGTTCGGGTTCACCAGCCAGACCTGGCATGCCGCGGTGCAGCGCGGGAGCGTCATTCCTCGCCCCCATCCGATGCCGATAGAGCAGCTGCTTGCCGAGGGCTGCCCCCGTAACCGACAGCACATCAAGCGGCGACTGATCTCTGCCGGCCTGAGGACCGATCGGTGCGAGGGATGCGGCCTTCAACACTGGCGCGGGATGCGGGTGTCCACTGCCCTCCACCACATCAACGGGGATCGGCATGACAATCGGCTGGCGAATCTCCAGCTTCTATGTCCGAACTGTCACAGCCAGACCTCCACCTTCTCAGGTCGCAATCGTGAGCCTCGACCAGATGGGGTGATCGCAAGGCCCAACGGGGCCGAACGGCCTGCGTGGCGGTGCCCCCGGCATCCCCTAGGCCCCGTTCTCGTCTCCCGAGGTGGGTGAAGAGCGCGGCGTACTGCCTCTATACGACTCCGCACCGAGGGAAACCCAGGGATAACGCGGCCGGGGAGGTCGCTCGCTCCTGGGCGCAAAGCCCACTCGCCCGGGGCGGGGAGCCACTCGCGCGCGTGCTGCCACAGACGCCGGGTACATGCAAAAGTCGACTCTCGAAGGACTGCTCCTGACGAGTGTTCACTTCTGCACGACAGTCGTGCAGAACTCGACATTCATCGTCTTGGGGGCGCCGAGTGTCGACTTTTGCATGATCGAGGATCCCCGGCACGTCGCCATGAGGCCGAGCAGGCCCTATCTGCTCAGGCAGCCCGATCCGCCGGCGGGGAGAGCTGCTCGGTCACGGTCGCTTCGAGGCCGGCATCCAGTACGAGCATCACGCGGTCGCCACGCTCGATCACCGTGCGCGGGCCGGGGACGAACCCATCGCCGCCGCGCCTGATCGATATGACGAGCGCGCCGTCGGGCATGCTGAGGTCCCCCACGCTCCGGTCCGCCGCCGGCGAGCCATCCTCGATCTCAATCTCAATGATCTCCAGGTTCTCCTGCGGCAGGTCGAGCAGGTGGAGCAGTCCGTAGCGCGGCACCTCGTGCTCGATCAAGCGCAGGATCAGGTCGGTCGCCGAGACCGTCGGGCTGATGTCGAGCAGCTCGAAGTGCTGGAGGTTGCGCGGGTTGTTGCAGCGGGCGATGATGTGCTCGATTCCGTACTTGTCCCGAGCCACCTGAGGGATGAGGATGTTGTCCTCGTCGTCGCCGGTCACGGCGATCACCATCTCCGCACGCTCGATGCCAGCGCGCTCCAGCACCCAGATCTCGGAGCCGTCCCCATTCAGCACGTTGTGCTCGAGCTCTTCTTCGACGACCGCGTAACGGCGCGCGTCCTCCTCGATCAGAGTGACCTCGTTGCCCCGCTCGATCAGCTCGCGGGTCAGGTTGCGGCCGACCTTGCCGCCGCCGACGACGATGATGTACACGGTCCCTAGTCCCCCCGCCCCGCTCGGCGGGCTGGCGCGGAGTGGCGCACTAGGGGATCTCCGACCCACTGGCGCACTCTGGAATCTCCGTGGCGCCCTCGGGGATCTCCGACCCCGGGACCTACTAAGCGATCTACCGCACGCGAGGCCATTGCTAGGCGATCTCCCGCACGGCGCCCTCGAGCATCTCGATCGCGACCTGAGTGGGGCAGACCGTCGAGAGGCCCTGCTCCCGGTACCAGGCAGCGCGCGCCGGATCGAGCACCCGCACGACCACGCGCCTGACTCCGAAGCGCCGCTGCGCGATCTGGGCGATCACGAGGTTCGTGTTGTCGCCGTTGGTCGAGGCGACGAAGGCGTCCGCCCGCTCGATGCCCGCTGCCGTCAGAGCGTCGATCTCGAGCGAGGTGCCAACCGTGAAGTGCCCGCCAAGCTCCCACCACGTGCGCTCCTCGCCCTTCTCGAGCAAGCCGATCGCCTCGGCCGACTCATCGAGGACCGACACCTCGTGGCCCTCCCGGAGCATGGTCTTGGCGATTGCCGACCCCACCCGGCCACAGCCCGCGATCAGGACGAACATGAGCTCACTCTATCGCCGCATCGGGTCGCGAGACGGCCGGCATCTCCTCCGCCGCCGGCGCGGTCAGGACGACCCTGCACGCCGCCTTCTCCACGACGTACTTCGTCATCTCGCCCACCGAGCGATCCACGGGCAGCCCCCTCCCCCCGAACCGGCCTCCACCAGCCATGCGCGTCGGCTCCTCGGCGGCCAGAACGATCGCCTCCACGCCGCGCCGCCGTGCCTCGGAGACGATCTCGGCCCCGAGCGTGCGGCCGCGCACCATCGCGGTAGCCACCTCGACGCCCTCGTACTCCTCCCCCACCTCCTTCGCACGTGCGAGCGCGCGCCTGGCGGCGGCCACCTGCTCGTCGGGCACGCGCGCGTCAAGCGGCAGCGACATCGGGACCTGGATCACGTAGAGCGCCTCGATCACCGGGCCGCCCTCGCCGCGCTCGACCTCCTCGGAGGCCAGCCGCCCCGCGGTCCCGACGATGTCGTCGTCGAGCGGCCGCCCGACGATCGGCACGAGAATGCTCCCGTACTCGGCCTCCGGCCGCTCGCGCAGGGCATCGGCCGACACGGTGAAGCGCCGCGTGAGGGAGTGGCCCTCGGCGAGGCGGTAGACGACGTAGAGGGCCAACCCCGCCGCCATCCACGCGATCCCCGCTACGCGCGCACCCTCGTGCAGCAGCACGACGCTCACCCAGCCGCCGAAGGAGGCGAGCGCGCCGGCGAGCGCGGGCAGCGGGACCGAGCCCCTGCCGATCGCCAGCGACAACGGCACGCGGTAGGCGCGCTCGGACTCGGGCTCCCGGAAGCGCAGCACGATCACGGATACGTGGGCGATCGTGAGCGTGAGCAGGGCGCCGAACGCGAAGATGCCGAGCAGGAACTCGATGTCGGTGAAGGTGACGAGGCCGAGTGCCGCGACGGAGGCGATCCCGACGGCCACGTAGGGCGTCGAGCGCTGCCGGTGCAGGCGTCCGACCGCGCTCGGTATCTGGCGGTTGGTGGCGAGTGAGTAGGCGAGGCGGGAGAGGCCGAGCATGTTCGTGTTGACCGCCTGCACGAGCACGAGCGCGCCGACGAGGCCGACGATCAGGCCGAGCCCGCCCATCAGCCACGAGGGCTCGTAGCCTGAGACCACTCCGAGCAGCGGCGCGCCGATATAGGTGCCACCGAGCTCCGTCGTCCCGCCGACCACCGGCACGGCCGCGAGCGCCATCAGCGAGATGCCGACGAACAGCACGAGCCCCGCGGCGCTGCCGCTCACGACCACTCGGCGCAGCTCCCTCCCGCGCAAGGGCACCTCGCCCGCGAGCCCCGAAGCGGCCTCGATGCCGGTCATCGCGACGGTCGCGATCACGGTCGCGAAGATGAGCCCCTCCCAGGTTGGGACGCTGCCGAGCTCGACCGTGTCGAAGCCCGCCCGCGGGTCGATCCCAATCAGCAGTCCCGCAGCCACGACGGCCGCCAGCACCGCGAGGTTGACCAGCACGAGGCGCAGCACGAGGCCGAGCCGGTTTGCGTGCAGGCCCCTGACGTTGACCCACGCGACCCAGCCGATCACGGCGATGGCCACGATCTCCTCGACCGCGCCCCTACCCGTGCCGCCCCAGAACGCTGCCAGGTAGTGCGGCACTGCGGTCGCCGCGAGCGCCATCACGATCAGGTAGTCGAGCAGGATCGCCCAACCTGCGACGAAGCTCCACAGCTCGTCGAACGCGTAGCGCGCGAACGTCGAGGCCCCACCGCGCTCGGGGTGAAGCGACGCGGCCTCCAGGTAGGTCATCATCGTGATGCCGAGGAAGGCCGCCGCGACCAGGAAGGCGACCGGCGTGAGCCCGAGCGCGTCGCGGGCGACCACGCCGAGCGCGAAGTACACCGACGCCCCGACCGAGCTCATCCCGACCGCGAACAGCGCCGGCACGCCCAGAGTCCGGATGATCCGAGTGCGCACCCGCGGGAGCGCGCGCGGCGCGGCCTTCACCGCTGCTGGGGCCGCCGAGCGGCGAGGATCCACAGGCGGCCGGCGCCGAGCAGCGCGAACAGCGCGCCCATGACGACTCCCGTGGCTAGCGGACCGCCCCCCTTCAGGACCGTAGTGAAGAGCATGGCAAGGCCGAGCAGCAGCAGCGCGCCGCTGAAGAGGAAGGTGAAGTGGCGGTACGCGGCCTGCACCGCGGCAACTCTAGGCGCCGGCCGGCGAGGAGTCGATGATCACGCGGCACGGTCGCTCAGCGAGCACCTTCTCGAGCGTGCGCCCGAAGAGCGATCCTCCCGCGCGACGCCGGGGGAGCGTCATCACGATCGCACGCGCTCGAATCTCGCGGGCCTCCTCGACGATGCGCCGGCCCGCACCGCCGGGGCGGACCTTCTCCAGGTGCCCGGTCACGCGTCGGCCGCCGAGGATGCGCGCCGACTCGATCGCGGCCAGCGCCGCCTGCTCCTGCGCAGGCAGCGAGCCGTCGATCGGCGAGGTCGCGGGGACCGTGATCGTCACCAGCACGTGGATTCCGCGCCGCCGCCGCGCCGCCAGCCGCACCGCGGTGGCGACTGCCTCGCCCGAGTACTGCTCGTCCTCGAACGCGACGAGGACGGATTCGTACTCGACCTCGTGCTCGACGATCGGCTCGGGGACGACCACCTTGGTCGTCTGCGTGAGCGGGATGCGCTGGCGGCGGCGGTAGGCGACGTAGACGAGCATGCCGAGCATGAGCCACACCGTTCCGGCGACCAGGGTCTCGAGGTTGAGTGCGTTGACCGCGACGAAGGCGGCACCGGTCCCGAGACCGCCCACGATCGCTACGAGCGGCAGCTCGGCCCCGCGCACGCGCAGCGCCGGACCCGGAATCCGAAACGGCCGCTCCCGGTCGGGCTCGGTCATCCGCAGGCGCAGTACCGCGGCATGCGCAACCGTGAAGGAGAGCATCGCGCCAAAGGCGTAGATCGTGCCGAGGAACTCCGCCTGTCCCGGCAGGATCGCCAGGCACGCGAGCAGGCCGAACACGACAATCGCGATGTAGGGGGTCCGGAAGCGCGGATGCAGCTGGCGCAGGCGCTCGGGGAGCTGCCGGTACTGGCCCATCGAGTAGCTCAGGCGCGAGAGGCCGATCAGCCCGGCGTTGGTGGCGACGAACAGGATCGTCGCGGCAAGCAGCCCGACGTAGATGCGCGCGATCGGCTCGAAGCCGCCAAGCCCGAGGCTCTCGACGACGCCGAGCACGGGATTGTCGGCGAAGCCACCCTGCTCGCCACTCACCGCGAGCAGCGTGGTGCCGTCGCTGACCGGCAGGGCCGAGAGCGCGACGAGCGGCAAGGCGATCGAGATCGTCATCACGGCGATGACGACGCCCGACATCGCGCGCGGGATCGTCCGGCCGAAGTCGCGCGCCTCCTCGGCCATGTTCGAGATCGTGTCGATCCCTGTGAAGGCCACCATCCCGACCGGGATCGCGATCAGGAAGTTGGAGACGGTGGGCGTGACGCCGAAGTCGACGTTCTGCACGAGCGTCTCCGGCGAGAGAACGAGCACGAAGCCGAGGCCGACGAGCGTCAGCTGCGTCAGGAAGTCGAGCGCGGCAAGGAACACGTTCAGGCCCGCCGCCTCGCGCGCGCCGAATATATTGATGACGCCAAGCAGCACTACCACCGCGATGCCGACGATGATGTCCCACGGCGAGGTGAGCAGCGGCTCCCATACGACGCCCAGGTAGTGCGGCAGGAAGAACGCCGAGATCGCGACCGTGATGATGTAGTTGAGCATCTGGCCCCACGCCGTCAGTGCCGACCAGAACTCGTTGAAGGCGCGGCGCGCGAACGACGACGACCCGCCCGCCTCCGGGAACATCGTCGTCGCCTCGGTGTAGCTCGCGGCGGTGCAGATGAAGATGAATCCCGCGATCAGGAAGACGACGGGCGTCATCCCGAGCGCGAACACGGCCACGAGGCCGAGCGCGTAGTAGATCGACGAGCCGACGTTGCCGTAGGCCGTGCTGAACAGGGCGCCGGTGCCGAGCACCCGCTCGAGACCCTGGTTGCGAGGTCTGCGCTCGGCCATCGGCGAGCGGAGCTAGCCCGCTAGACGATGTAGGGGATGATCAGCAGCGCGACGATGTTGGCGACCTTGATCATCGGGTTGATCGCCGGTCCGGCCGTGTCCTTGTAGGGGTCGCCGACCGTATCGCCGGTGACCGACGCGCCGTGGGCCTCCGAGCCCTTGCCGCCGTACTCGCCGTCCTCGATCAGCTTCTTCGCGTTGTCCCAGGCCCCGCCGCCGGAAGTCATCGACACCGCGGTGAAGAAGCCGACCACGATCACCCCGATCAGGAGGCCGCCGAGCGCCTGGTAGGAGAGCAGCCCGACGATCACCGGGATCACGATCGGGATCAGCGCGGGCGCGATCATCTCCTTCTGGGCGGCCGTCGTGACGATGCCGACGGCGCGGGCGTACTCGGGCTCCTCGGTGCCCTGCATGATCCCCGGATGCTCGCGGAACTGCCGGCGCACCTCCTCGACCACCTGGCCGCCGGCGCGGCCGACGGACTCGATCGAGAGCGCGACGAAGAGGAACACCATCATACCGCCGATCATCAGGCCGATCAGGACCGGGGGCTGGGAGATGTCGAAGCTCTCGATCGTCTCGCCGGCGCCGCTCGCGGCCGTGCCGAGCTCCTCGACGAAGGCCGCGAAGAGCACCAGCGCGGCGAGCACCGCCGATCCGATCGCGTACCCCTTCGTGACCGCCTTCGTCGTGTTGCCGACGGCGTCGAGCGGATCGGTGACGTCGCGCACCTCCTGGGGCAGGTCGGCCATCTCGGCGATTCCGCCGGCGTTGTCGGTGATCGGCCCGAAGGCGTCGAGCGCGACGATCAGGCCGGTGAGCGAGAGCTGCGCCATGACCGCGATCCCGATGCCGTAGATGCCGGCGAGCGAGTTGGCGGCCAGCAGCCCGAGCGACAGCAGCACCGCCGGCGCCGCCGTCGACTGGAAGCCCTGCGCGAGGCCCTGGATGATGTTGGTCGCGTGGCCGGTCTGCGAGGCGCGCGCAGTGGTCTTGACCGGGCGGAAGCGCGTCGAGGTGTAGTAGTCGGTGATCACGAACAACCCGGCGGTGATGCCAATCCCGACCAGCGTGCACAACCACAGGGCGAGGCCGCCCGGCGCGTCGCCGCCGCCGCTGACGAGGTCGGAGGCCCCGACGCTCGTGGTGAGGTCGCCCACGAGCCAGAAGCTGAGCGGCAGGAACGCGAGCGCGGCGAGCCCGCCCGAGACGATCAGCCCCTGGTAGAGCGCGCGCTCGACGTTGCCCTCGCGCGAGCGCACGGCGTAGGTGCCGGCGATCGAGGCGAGCAGCGACACGCCACCGATGACCAGCGGGAAGACGATCACCTTGTCCACGTCCTGGAAGGTGAGCACGCCGAGCAGCATCACGGCGACCGCGGTCACCGCGTAGGTCTCGAACAGGTCGGCGGCCATCCCCGCGCAGTCGCCGACGTTGTCTCCCACGTTGTCGGCGATCACTGCCGGGTTGCGCGGGTCGTCCTCGGGGATGCCCGCCTCGACCTTGCCCACGAGATCGGCTCCGACATCGGCCGCCTTGGTGAAGATCCCGCCGCCGAGACGGGCGAACACGGAGATCAGCGAGCCCCCGAAGCCGAGGCCGACGAGCGCGTCGACGGCCTCCTTCGAGCCCTGGCCGAAGAAGCCGACGAGGATGCCGTAGTAGCCGGCCACGCCGAACAGCGCGAGCCCCGCCACGAGCATCCCCGTGACCGCTCCGCCCTTGAACGCGACCTCGAGCGCGCCGGATATGCCCCCGCGGGCGACCTCCGCGACACGCGCGTTCGCGCGCACCGAGACGTTCATGCCGATAAACCCGGCCGCGCCGGAGAGCACGCCGCCGATCACGAAGCCGATCGCCGGCCCTGCCCCGATCCCGAACCAGAGCACGATCGCGAGCAGCACAGCCACCACGCTGATGATTTGGTACTGGCGCTTGAGGTAGGCCTGGGCGCCCTCCTGCACCGCCTTCGAGATCCGCTGCATCTCGTCGTTGCCGGGCGACTTCGCGAGCAGCCAGCGCGCAGTGCCAACGCCGTAGACGATCGCGGCAACGGAGCACAGGAGCGCAGCGATGATTCCGTATGCGGTGAGCGAAGCGTTCAAGGAAGGTGAGGTGGCGGCGGGGTTCGGGCGTGCGCTCGGTGGCGCGAGCGCCCTGGACGGCGGGGCACTCTAGCGATCGCGCGGGTCAGCTGCCGGGAGGCGTCCAGATCCGTGATCGCGCACGCTCGCGCTCGGCCTCCTCGGGCGAGGGCCGAGCGCCCGGCGGTGGCGCTCCGGCCTGGCCGGGCGCACCCTGCCCGGCGGCGGACCCTGCGGACTTCGTGCCTCCCTGACCGCCATCCTGACCGGGGCGGGCGCCCTGGGCCCCCGGCGCCCCAACTTCGGGGCCCGCGCCCACAGGGGCCTCTCCCGCAGGGACCTCTCCCCCGGGCGCCGAGCCCGCCTCGCGGGCGTAGGCCATCTGAAGCTGGCTGACCGCATCCTTGATCTGCTGGCCCGCCTGGCTCGGAAGCAGGGGCAGCAGCGCCCGGGCGCCGTCGATCGAGAGCTTCGCCTGGTCGAGGTCACGCTCCTCGGGGCCGGCGGCCAGCCCGAGCTTGCGGGCGGCGAGGTTGACGAGCGTCGCGGTGCTCTGCAGCAGCACGTCCTCCGCGCTGACATTCCGGAGCTGCTCGTCGAGCGCCGCACGGAGCTCCTCTTCGCTGGGCTCGTTGCTGCTCATGTCCTGACCTCCTGTCGAGCGTAGGTTCGCTGGGTCTGCGCGACCTCGGCAGCGTAGACGTCGGCGATCGAGACGCCGTCCGCGAGCGCCCGCCGCTGACGCTGAGCGCCGTTGTGTTCGGGCAGCGCCGGCTCGATCCCGAGCATCGCACGAGCGGGCGCCGTCCAGGCGAGCAGGCGATCGCCGAGCGCCGCGGCGGCGAACTCCTCTCGCCGCTCGAGGTCGATCATCTTGCCGTCGAGGCCGTAGCGCAGCGCGCGCCACAGGTTCTCCTCGATCAGCCGTCCCGGCGGCGGCGGCGGGCTGGAGCCCTCGTCATGCTCGACGGCGGCCTGCGCGGCGCAGGCGACGATCAGGCCGATCAGGGCGTTGGACTCCTCGGCGGTCGTCTGAGCATCCGCGATCCGGACCTCGACAGTGCCGAAACGATGGTGCGGCCTGACGCTCCACCACAGCTGGGTCTGCTCGACGACCGACCGAGTCTCGACCAGGAAGTCGACGTAGTCGGCGTAGGCGGCGAAGCTCCCGAACGCGTCCGGCACGCCGCAGCGGGGAAACATCCGGGTGAAGACCTGAGAGCGGGCCGAGTGCAGCCGCGAGTCGCGGCCCTCGACGATCGGCGAGTTGGCCGACAGCGCGAGCAGCTCCGGCAGCAGCGGCCGCATCCGGTCGCAGACGGCGATCGCCCGGTCGGCGTCGCGCACGCCGACGTGGACGTGCAGCGAGAACGTGTTGTTGCGCCACGCCACGTAGCCCAGATCGCGATCGAGGCGCAGGTAGTGCTCGGTCTCGATTATGTGCTGCTCCTGCCAGGGGCTCCACGGATGGACGCCCGTGGCGCCCAGCCGCACGTCGTGCTCGGCCGCCAGCCGCAGCAGGCTGGTGCGCGCGTCCTGCTGGAGCGCGAGCGCAGCCGCTATGTCCGGCGCCTTTCCCGAGCGGATCTCGATCTCGGAGGAGATCAACTCCCCTGCGACCGAGTCCGCCAGAACCTCGTCCGAGGCCGCTGCCCGCGCGAGCTCCTCGAAGCGTGCGATGAGCGAGAGCTCGCCGGGGTCGAGGATCGCGAACTCCTCCTCGATGCCGACCGTGAAGTCCTCGGAGGCCTCGAAGACCTCCCTGGCGCGGGACGTGTCGAGCATGTCGTTGGGCGCTACCTACGTGAGGTAGAAGTAGAGCGCGTAGAGAAGGTCGACCGCGGGGCTCGAGGTGTGGACCGTGACCTCCGGCGGCACCTGCAGCAGCGCCTCCGAGTAGTTGAAGATGATCTTCACGCCCGCGCCCACCAGGTCATCCGCGACCGCCTGAGCGGCGGCGCCCGGCACGGCAAGCACGCCGACGACGATCTCGTCGGAGCTGATGACCCGGCCGAGATCGGCGTAGGAGCGCACGGTCAGCGAGCTCGTGACCTGCTGGCCGATCTTGTCGGGATCGGTGTCGAACAGCGCGACCACTCGGAAGCCGTGGTCGGCGAACACGTCCGAGGAGGCGATCGCCTGGCCGAGATGGCCGGCGCCGAAGAGCGCGATGTTGTGCTGGCCGCTCGTGCGCAGGATCTTGCGGATCTGGGCTACGAGGGAATCGACGTTGTAGCCGACGCCGCGCTTGCCGAACTTGCCGAACCCGGAGAAGTCACGCCTGATCTGCGTCGAGTTGACGTGCGTGTAGGCCGCGAGCTCCTGCGAGGAGATCGTTTCGGACCCCATCTTCTTGGCCTGAGTGAGCACCTGCAGGTAGCGCGAGAGACGAGCCGCCACGCCGAGTGCGAGACGGTCGCCCACGCCGTTGGCCTGGGCAACGCCGCCCGCGACCGGATCGCCCACGTTCACTCCTCCACTCTAGCGAGCCGCCGCTCGAGCTCGCCCGCGTCGACGCCCAGCTCGAAAGCGTCCTCGCCGTCGAGCGCGAGCACGGGAATGCGCTCGCCGTAGCGGCGAGCCAACACGGGGTCGAGCGAGATATCGACCTCCTCGACGGTGACCTCACGGTGGGCGCTGACAGCGCGCACGGCTGCTCTCGCCTCGTCGCACAGGCAGCAGCCCGGTTTGCCGTAGAGCGTGAGGCGCGTCACCGGCCCCCAACCTCGGCAGGCGTCCCGTCCCCATCGCCGCCGCGCCCGCCCACGTCTATGCCGCCGTGCCCGCGCACGTTATGCCGCGGCCCGTGCGGAAGCGTCGAGCGCGAGGTACTCCGGGTAGCGAAGAGGCTCGAGGAAGCGCGCCGCGGCCGCGATCATCGCCGCGTTGTCGGTGCAGTGCTCGCGCGGCGGGATCCACAGCTCGACCTCGCGCTCCGCGCAGAGGCGCTCCATCCGCGCTCGCAGCTCGGCGTTCGCGGCGACACCTCCGCCGAGCGACAGCCGTCGCAGGCCCTCGCGCTCCAGCGCCTCGAGCGCACGCGCGGCGAGCACGTCGGCGATCGCCCGCTGGAAGGATGCGGCCAGATCGGCGCGGCGCAGCTCGACCTCCCGCTCGCCCAGCTCCTGCAGCCGGTACAGGAGCGCCGTCTTGAGCCCGCTGAAGGAGAAGTCGAGCCCCTCGCCCGGCAGCGAGCGAGGGAAGGCGAAGGCCTGCGGGTCCCCTCCGCGCGCGAGCGCCTCGAGCGCCGGCCCGCCCGGATAGCCGAGCCCTAGCAGCCGTGCGCCCTTGTCGAAAGCCTCCCCCGCGGCATCGTCGAGCGTACGGCCGAGAACCCGATAGCTCGAGGGCTCCTCGACGCGCGCCAGCAGCGTGTGGCCTCCGCTCGCAACGAGGCTCAGGTAGGGCACGCCGATCGGCTGCGCTCCGAGCGTGCTCGCCACGACGTGGCCGTGGAGGTGGTCGACGCCCACGAGCGGCAGGCGCCTGGCGGCCGCGAGCGCCTTGGCATGCGAGACCCCCACGAGCAGCGCGCCGATCAGCCCGGGGCTCGTCGTGACGGCCACGAGCCTCACCGCATCGAGGTCCGTGCGCGCGCTCTCGAGCGCATCGTCGACGACCGCATCGAGCGCCTCGAGGTGCCTTCGCGAGGCGATCTCGGGCACGACGCCGCCGTAGCGCTCGTGCAGCAGGCCCTGCGAGGCCACGACGCTCGAGTGGACCTCTCCGTCCAGGCCCACGACCGCGGCGCAGGTGTCGTCACAGCTTGTCTCGACGGCGAGGATCACGCGTGCGCACGCGACGTGCGGCCGCCCGCGTCGCCTCCAGCGTCGGACTGCGGGTGTGCCTCGGCAGCGGCCTGCGCGCCTCCGTTCGCCCCGCCGGCCGGTTCGCCCGCACGATCGGCGCTGCGCCACATGATCAGGGCATCCTCCCTGCTGTCGTGGTAGTACCCGCGCCGCACGCCCGCCTCTCGGAAGCCGAAGCGCTCGTAGAGGGCGATCCCGCCCAGGTTCGAGGTCCTGACCTCGAGCGTATAGCGCTCGCCCGGTCCGTCGCCGCGCGCGAAGAGCTCCGTGAGCAGCGTGGAGGCGATCCCCTGGCGGCGCTCGTCGGGATCGACGGACACGTTCATCAGATGCCAGACGGTGTCGTAGCGCGAGCACACGAGGTAGCCCACGAGCCGGCCGCGCCGTCGGGCGGCGAGGCAGATCCCGGCGGGCTTCGACAGCTCGAGCACGAACATCGCGAGCGACCACGGCGTCGGGAAAGAGCGCCGCTCGATGGCGATCACCTGCGGCAGCTCCGCGTAGGTCAGGCGCCGGATGTCGAGCGGCTCGGTCATCTCGCGGGTCTCGCATCCGGCTCTCGAAGGTAGAGCGGGAAGAGCGCGCCGGCAGGGTCCGCCGGACCGTCCGCCGCCAGCCGGCAGACGTGGAGGGCGCGCACCACGTGGACGGCCGAGTCCTCGTGCGACACTCGGACGCCGCAAGCCTCGAGCATGCGTCGCAATCGTAGCGAGCCCCCGCCCGCCGACGCCGGGCTCCCCTCCAGCCCTTCGATGCGCGAGAGCAGCTCGGCCGGGGTGGCGCTGAACGGCTCCCAGACCTCGGTGCCGCCTGCGTAGAGCGCCCCAAAGACCTCGCCGCGCCCGCCGTCCATCAGCGGCAGCGCAAGCGGGGCATCGAGGCCGCGGGCGAGCGCGGAGAGCGCCGATACGCCTCGCACGGGCGTCCCATGCGCGCGGGCGAGACCGCGCGCAGTTGCGGCCGCTATCCGCAGCCCCGTGAAGGAGCCCGGCCCGCGCGAGACGCCGATCCGGTCGAGCTGCGGCCAATCGAGCCCCACCTGCGCGAGCAGATCCGCGATCGCCGGCATCAGCTCGCGCGCATGCGCCGGGGGCTCGTGCAGGTCGACGACCGCCGGCACGCGCTCGTAGGCCTCGCCGTCGGAGCGCAACACGCAGACCGCCGTGGCGCGCGTCGAGGTATCGAAGCCGAGCACGTTCATCGGGTGTCAGGGCCCAGCGCGTCCTTCGTTCGTGACCTAGCCGAGAGCTCCTGGCCCGCGCCGGCGCTCGGCCCGCGACGATCTTCGAGCTCGAGCGCGCGCCGGTCGCCCCCCAGGTGCCGCAGCAGGACGCGCGCGCTGACCCTGTCGAGCGCGGGCTCGGCGATCTCGGGCCACTCGACGAAGGCGATCCGCTCTGGGGTCACGTAGTCGTCGAGCAAACCGGGCTCCTCACCGGTCAGCGTGGAGAGGCGGTAGAGGTCGAGGTGGGCCACCTCGACCCTGCGGCCGCAGAGCTCGCCGCGGTAGAGCTGGCCGACGGTGAACGTCGGGCTCGTCACGGGCCCTGCCACTCCCAGGGCGCGGCAGGCGCCGCGCACGAACGTCGTCTTGCCGCTGCCGAGCTCGCCGCTGACCAGGACGACGTCGCCCCACTCAAGGCTCGTCGCCATCTCCGCGGCGATTCCCTCGGTCTGCTCCGGTCCCTCGGTCTCGAACACCATCTGCCGTGCAATGGTGCCGTAGGCTTGCCCGCTTGGTGCGAACGCTTGGAGAAGGCCCCGCTTGGAGAGGACCCACCAGATGAACGACGCTGACGCCGGCATCGCCGTCGAGGGCCTCGCCAGGTCGTTCGGCGACGTGCACGCGCTCGACGGCCTCGACGTCACGATCCCGTGGGGGCAGGTGACCGCTCTAGTGGGCCCGAACGGAGCGGGCAAGACGACGCTGCTACTGATCCTCGCCGGGCTGCTCGCTCCCGACGCCGGCCGCGTGCGCGTCGCCGGCATCGACCCCGTGACCGACCCGTTCGAGGTCCACCGCGTGGTCGGCTGGATGCCGGATCTGTTCGGCGTCTACGACGGGCTGACCGCGCGCGAGTACCTCGAGCTCTTCGGCGCCGCGTACCGGATGCCGCGGACCGAGCGCGCGCAACGCGCCCGCGAACTGCTGGGGCTCGTCGAGCTCGAGGAGCTGGCCGACAGGCAGATCGGCGGTCTCTCGCGGGGGCAGAAGCAGCGGCTCGGCTTCGCTCGCACGATCGTGCACGAGCCGCGCGTGTTACTGCTCGACGAGCCGGCCAGTGGGCTAGACCCCAGAGCGCGGCTCACCTTGCGCGAGCTGCTTCTGCGTGAGCGTGACGCGGGCGCCTGCGTGCTCGTCTCCTCACACGTGCTGGCCGAGCTCGAGGAGATGTCGGACGCGGCGGTCTTCATGGAGCGCGGGCGCCGCAGCGGCGACTACTCGGTCGAGGATGCCTCGCATCCCTCGGCCTCGCGGCCATGGCGGCTGCGGGCGCTCGACCCGGACGCCCTGCAGGTGGCCCTGAAGCGCGCGGGCGTCGAGCCGCGCCGGGGCCGCGACGGGTCGATCTCGGTCGACCTGAGCGGCGACGAGGCAGCCGCCGATCTCGTCGCGCAGCTCGTGCGCGACGGCGTGCGCCTCGCCGAGGCGGCGCCCGACGGCGGCGGCCTCGAGCGGGCGTTCCTCGCCTCGGAGACGGAGGCCGGCACTGAGTGAGCTGATCATGAGCGAGCTCAGGCAGCGCGTGCGCGGACGGCGCTGGTGGATCGCGCTCGCGATCTGGACGCTCGCGCTGCTCGTGGTGGTCTGGGCGACCCGGTCCGCCGCC
>JBBSNQ010000014.1:0-14775 GCA_038232575.1 Solirubrobacterales bacterium
AGGTACTGCCCCTCGCACGCCCACCTCGAGGACGATCTCGACGTGACCGCCGCCTCGGGATTGATTCCGCGGCGCCCGTGCGCGGGGTCGTGGAGCCGATCCAGATGGTTGATTCCGCGGCCGCGTGGGTCTGGGGGCGGGCGGGGTCGTGGAATCACCCATCTAGCCGCCGGCGCCCCCGCCAGTCGGCCCCGTCGCGGTCACCCAAGCGCCGCGGGGTTTCGCGGGCGGCCGCTACCGCTCTCCACCGATGTTCGAGCCTCCGGGCTTGAAATCGCTGCGATTGCTCGTAGAATGTCGACTCTCACCGCGGAGCAGGCGACCAACCGGCTTCGTCAGCGGGCTTCTCTCCACCACTCTCATCTCATGCCAAGCGCTCTCAAAGAATGGGCTGTCACCGTGCGGGCTCTGGCCGAGGGCGACCAGCTCCTTACGCTGCGCAAAGGCGGCATCCGCGAGCAGGGCAAGCACTTCGAGATCGAGCACGACCGCTTCTTCCTCTACCCCACCTTCGACCACCAGCGCGGTGACCTGGTGCGCGAGTCGCACCGCCCCGAGCTCGGGCGCGCGCTCGAGGAAGGGGTCTGGTCGGCGGGTGAGCCTCCGGTCAGCGCGCTGACCGAGGACGGCGGGATCCCTCAGCCAGAGCGGGTGCGCATTCGCGCCTGGGCCGAGGTCGCCGCGAGCTACCTCGTCACCGACCCGCGGGCGATCGACGCTCTCTCCCCCTTCTACGTCTGGACGCCCGACTACGCGGAGAAGCGGCTCAAGTGGAAGCAGCGCCATCCGCTCCACGTGATCCTGCTGCGGACCTACCGCATACCGCGCCCGGTGACGGTGAAGGTGCGCGAGGAGTACGGCGGCTGCCGCTCGTGGGTCGAGATCCAGCGCGACGTCCCGTTCGAGGGCACGCCCGTCCTGAACGACGGCGAGTTCGAGCGCGCGGCAGAAGAGGTCGAGGCGATCGCATCGACCGCTCAGCCGGCGCTGGCGTAGCCGCGCCGGACGCGCTCGCCGGCACCGGTCGGCCAGACTAGGCCGATCGCCTGGGTCGAGACACAGTCGCCCTCGTTCGTGGCACGCCACGAGAGCGGCGACGAGGATGCCACGGAGGCGCTGCTCGCACGCCTCGAGCACTTCCGCGAGGAGCTCGGACGGAGCTTCGACGTCCTGCCCGACGGCGTGGCGGTGGTGGTGCATCCCCGCGCGACGCAACTGGCGCTCGCCCAGCCCTGGCTCCCGCTCGCGCGGTTGGCCTCCGCACCCGCAGGTCGCCGCTACCTGGCAGGGTGGTTCACCGAGCGCCAGATTCACGTGCTCGGGCCGCAGGCGCTCGAGGGGCGCGCGTCGGGGGTTCCCGGGTCCCGTGAGGCGCTGGCGCTGGCGCCGCTACACGAGTACGCCCACCTCGTCGTTGCCGCCAACAACCGCAGCCTGCCGCCGCCCTTCAACCCGCGCTCGCTGCAGCGCTACCTGCGCTGGGCCTGGCTCTGTGAGGGAGCGGCGTGCCATCTCTCCGGCCAAACGCAGCACCTCCAGCCGGCGATCGCCCGGCGCCTGCGGGAGGGAGCCCGGCCGGCTTTCCCCCCGCGGATCGCCGACGCGCAGCTGCTCGGTGGGACGCTGCTCGGCCTGCTCGAGCAGGGCCAGGGCCGTGCTGCGTGCGTGGCGCTCGTCTCCCAGCTGGATCGAGACGGCCACCGCCGAGCGCTCGAGCGGGCGTTCGATGCGCCCGCAAGCGACATCGAGGCCGCCTGGCGGCGCCACATCGCGAGCTTCTCGACGGCCTGAGATCGCCCGAGGCCGCCTGTGACCGCCTGTGAGCGGGCAGCGTCCGCAGACCCCGAGACCTAGGAGGAGGGAGGAGGCGCCTGCTGGCGCCAGCGCGCCAGCTCACGCAGCGCAATCGACATCTTGTGCACCTCGTCGGCCCCGTCGACGATCCGCAGCCAGCGCCCCTGACGCCACATCAGCGAAAGCGGGGTGTCGTCGGAGACTCCCAGCGCCCCGTGCACCTGGATCGCGCGATCGAGCACGTTCATGAACACGTTCGCCGCGACCACCTTGATCATCGAGATCTCCTGCCTGGCGGCGCGCTTGCCCTCCGTGTCCATCTTCCACGCAGCGTGCAGCACCATCAGCCGCGCTCCGTCTATCTCCATCCGCGAGAGCGCGACGAAGTCCTGGATGAACTGCTTGTCGGCCAGCGCCCCGCCGAAGGCCTCGCGCTCGTTGGCGCGCCTGCACATCAGCTCGAGCGCAAGCTCGGCGCCGCCGATCGCGCGCATGCAGTGGTGGATGCGCCCGGGGCCGAGCCGGTCCTGGGCAATCACGAAGCCCGCCCCACGCTCGCCGAGCAGGTTCGAAGCCGGCACCCGGCACCCGTCGTAGCGGATCTCGCAGTGGCCCGGTCCGCCGTCGTGGCCCATCACCGACACCGGCCTGACCAGGTCGAAGCCGGGCGCATCCGTCGGGACGAGGATCATGCTCGCCCGCTTGTGCGGTGCCGCGTCGGGCTCGGTCACGACCATCGCGATCGCCACCGCCGCGCCGACCGCGCCGGAGGTAAACCACTTATGCCCGTCGATCACCCACTCGTCGCCGTCGAGCACCGCGCTCGACTCGAGCCGCGTCGGGTCGGAGCCCGCCGCACCCGGCTCGGTCATCGAGAAGCACGAGCGGATCTCGCCCTCGAGCAGCGGCGCAAGCCAGCGCTCGCGCTGCTCCTCGGAGCCGTGCTCGGCGACTATCTCGGCGTTGCCGGTGTCCGGCGCCGAGCAGTTGAAGACCATCGGCGCGACGAGGCTCCGGCCCATCGCCTCGCAGAGCATGCCGTACTCCCAGTTGGTGAGCCCCGCGCCGTGGACGTCGTCCGGCATGAACAGATTCCAGAGCCCCTCGGCCCTGGCACGCGCGCGCAGGTCAACGAGGATCTCGGGATAGGGCACGCCGGGCCCGACCTCGTTGTCGAGCGCGGCGAGCGCCTCCGCCTCGACCGGCTCGACGTGCTCGGCCATGAAGGCGCGCACACGCTCGCGCAGCGAGTCGACCGCGGGCGTCGGTGAGAAGTCCATCTAGTCGGCCACCAGTGGGCAGGCTACAGGTCCTACTGGCGGCAGGTCACCCTCTCGCAAGCGACGCTACGATCCTCGCGCATCACTGCTCCGCAACCGAGAGAAGCCTCATGAGCGAGCACCCGAGACCGCTACGCCGCGAGGGCCGGGCGCGCCGGATCGCTCCGTTCGCGGGCGCGGCGGTGCTCGCCTTCGTAGTCAGCGCGCTGCCCGTCACTCGCAGCCCGGATCCCGTCCTGCTGGGCATCGCGGCGGGGCTGACGGTGCTGACGTTCGGATCCGGCTTCGTCCTGCCCTGGGATCGCCTGCCGGCCTGGACACACGCGCTGCCGGTATATCTCTTCTTCCCGGCCATCGTGCTACTCCGCCACGTCGAGGGCGGCGCCGTGTCCGGGTTCGCGCCGCTCGTGCTGTTGCCGGTCCTGTGGCTCGCGATCCATGCCACGCGCAGCGAGGTGATCGTCGCGCTGGCGCTTGCGATCGGCGTGTTCGTGGTGCCGATCGCGGTGATCGGTGGCGACGCCTACCCACCGGGGGAATGGCAACGGGCGGGCTTGTGGGCCGTGATCGTCTCGATCGTCGGCGTCACAGTCCAGCGCCTCGTAGCGGAGCTCCGTGAGCGGACGGCGATGCAGGAGGTGGCGCGCAGGGTCACCCGCGAGCTCGCGACCGAGGCCGACGCGCGGCAGGGTGTCTGCGAAGCGGTCTGCAGCGCCGCACAGGCCTCGACGACCATGATCTTCGAGCCCGATGGACACGGCAGGCTTGTCACGACCGCAATCGTCGGCGGCGAGCTTCCGACGCTCTCGGTGCCGATCGAGGGGGAGCCCTCGGTGGCGACGATGGCCTTCGTCGCGGGCGAGCCTCTCTTCGTGCCCGATCTCGCCACGAATCCGAACGTGTCGCGGCGCCTAGTCGAAGCGACGGGCGCAGCGTCGGCGCTGTTCGAGCCGCTGCTGCGCGGCGACCGGGCGGTGGGCGTCATGGTCGTCCTGTGGGACACGCGCGTGGCGAGCCCCTCCGAGGCGACCAGGTCCGCGATCGGCCTGCTGGCTGCCGACGCCGTGGCCGCGATCGACCGCTCCGACCTGCTCGGCCAGCTCGCGGCGCTCGCTCGCACCGATCCGGTAACCGGGCTCGCGAACCGCCGCGCCTGGAACGAGGAGCTGCCCCGGGAGCTCGCCCGCTCCCGACGGGACGGCGCATCGGTCGCGGTCGCGCTGCTCGACCTCGACGACTTCAAGCGCATCAACGACACGGAGGGCCATCAAGCCGGGGACCGCCTGCTCAAGGAGGCCGCCGCGGCGTGGCAGACGAAGGTGCGCACGGGCGACACGCTCGCGCGCTACGGCGGCGACGAGTTCGCGCTGCTGCTGCACAACTGCGGGGTCGAGGAGGCGCGCACGATGATCGATCGGGTGCGTGCGGCCACTCCCGGCGGGCACACGTGCTCGGCCGGGGTGGCCCGCTTCGACGGCTCCGAGCGGGCCGAGAAGCTCGTGGCCCGAGCGGACCAGGCCCTGTACGAGGCCAAGGAGGCGGGGCGCAACCGCACGCTGCTGGGCTCCTGACCCCAAGGCTGCCTGCCGGCGGGACGCGACCTACGCCGTGTAGCTCAGCACCACCCACGCGATCGCCGCGCCCGCGGCGCCCACGAGCAGCACGCCCGCGAGCAGGCGCACCGCGCGCCGCTCGATCGGCGGCGGAGGATTCCCGGCGCTCGGCTGCACGAGCCCCGCGTCGAGCAGCAGCTCGCGGGCGCGCTCGGCGCCCGTACGCGGCGCCAGCACCTCGCGCGGGCCCGCGGAGAGGAGGTCCGGCACGTCGAAGCCGCCCGCGCGCCGGACGAGGCTCGGCACGCCGGCCTCGAGCAGCAGCGCCTGGATCATCTCGGCCTCCGGCTCGTTCCAGCCCGCGGCGACCCGCACGAGCTCGCCGTCGGCGTACTCCGGCCGGATCTTGCGCGCGCGCTCCTGGCGTTCGTCGACGACGGCCTCGGCATCGGCGGGCCCCGCATGGACCAGCGGCGTGGCGCACACCGCACAGAAGCGCTCGTAAGCCGGGTAGCGGCGCGCGCAGGTCGCGCACTCGAGCGCGTCGAGCTGCTCCGAGCGCCTACTCAACCTCGACCGGCTCCTCCTCCACTCGCCCATCGGCGAGCCACCACGCGCGCACGACCGGCTCCTCGGCCGCCAGCGAGACGATCAGATAGCACCAGTGCGGGTAGTGGGCGAGGTTTATGTCGGTCTGCGAGAGCTCTGCCGCGCTGCGCGGATGGGAGTGGTAGATGAAGACCCCGCGCCCCTGCTCGTCGAGCTCGTTCGCCGCCAGCAGGCTCCTACCGTCGAGCTCGTAGCCGTAGGCCGAGTCGCGCAGGTTCTCCGAGCGCACGACTTGATCGACCCAGCCGTCGTGGGTGCACCCGTAGCCGCAGCACTCCTTGGGTGCCGCCTCGACCGCGTGGGAGACGATCTCCTGCCACTGCTGGCGCCGGATGCGCACCCGTCCAAGGCTAGAGGGGCCCTGTCGCGACCCAGCAACCCGCAAGGAGCGTCAGCTCGCCACTGCCACCGCGGCGCCGGCGCGTCACTCCCTATCCTCTGCGCCATGGGGAACATCGGCCCGATGGAGCTCGTCGTGGTGCTTATCATCGCGCTGCTCGTGCTCGGACCGAAGCGGCTGCCCGAGATGGCGCGATCGGTCGGCGAGGGGCTGCGCGAGTTCAAGGGCTCGCTCTCGGAGGCCGCGGGCCAGGGTCTCGGCGCGCGGACCGACGACACCGACGACGAGGCCGAGGACGACGAAGAGGACCCCTTCGCCGACCAGCGCCTCGCCGAGGAGGCGAGGCTGTTCGCGCGTCAGCAGGAGGAGGAGGAGCGGACCGTCCGCGAGTCGCTCGCCCGCCGCGACGACGCCTGACCGCGGCAGCGGCGCCGGCCGGCAGCTACCAGAAGGCCGCGGTCTCGATCACGTCCTCGAGCTCCTCGACCGGCCGGTCGTAGACGCCCGAGGAGAGGTACTTCCAGCCGTCGTCGCAGGCCACGAAGACGACGTTGCCCTCGTCGAGCTCCGAGGCCACGCGCGCGGCGATCGCCGCGATCGCGCCGCTCGAGACGCCGACGAAGAGCCCCTCCTCGGCGAGCAGCTTCTTGGTCCAGACGATCGCATCGCGGTTCGAGACGAAGATCTTCCGGTCGAGCAGCGAGACGTCGAGGATCGGCGGGATGAAGCCGTCGTCGAGCGAGCGCAGGCCCTGCACGAGCTCGCCCTGCAGAGGCTCCGCCGCGACGATCGTGGTGGCGGGGTTCTCCTCCTTCAAGCGCCGGCCCGTGCCCATCAGCGTGCCCCCCGTGCCCAGCCCCGCGACGAAGGCGCTCACCTCGTCGAGCTCCTCGAGGATCTCCGGCGCGGTGCCGTTGTAGTGCGCGAGCGGATTCGCCTGATTTCCGTACTGGTAGGGCATGTAGTAGGAGGAGTCACCCTCGGCCATCTCGAGCGCGAGCGCGACGGCGCCGTTCGAGCCCTGCTCACCCGGCGAGTAGACGATCTCCGCCCCGTACATGCGCAGCAGCTGGGTCCGCTCCGCCGTCACGTTGTCGGGCATCACCACCTTGAGCGGGTAGCCCTTGCGCGAGCAGATCATGCCGAGCGAGATCCCGGTGTTGCCGGAGGTCGGCTCGAGGATCGTCTGGCCCGGGGCGATCGCTCCGCTCTGCTCGGCGTCCTCGATCATCGCGCGCGCGACGCGGTCCTTGACCGAGCCCGTCGGGTTGTAGCTCTCGAGCTTCGCGTAGATGCGCACGCCCGGCCGCGGCGAGAGCCGCTTCAGCTCGACGAGCGGCGTGTGGCCGATCGCCTGCACGATGTCGCCGTACCTGCCGCCGCACGGTCTGTTGTCGAGGTAGGGCTCGACCATCGCTGAGGAAAGGTTAGTCCCCGCGTGGCCGCGGCGCTAGATGGTCGATCCCACGGCCGCGTGGGTCTGGGGGCTCCCCCATCTAGGCCTGAGCCGGGTACGCGCCGCCCGCCATCGCCGGCAGGATCACGAGGCTGTCCTGCTCGGTCACGGGGGTGTCGAGGCCACCCAGCACGCGCACGTCCTCGTCGTTCAGATAGACGTTCACGTAGCGGTTGAGCTGGCCGTCCTCGCCGAAGAGCTGGCGCTGGGTGTCGGGGTGTCGCTCCGCGAGCTCGCGCAGCACCTCGCCGACGCTCGCGCCCGCGGCGTCGACCTCCTTCTCACCGCCGGTCGAGGAGCGCAGCACGGGTGGGATCTTGACCGTGCTCATCCGACGCCGACGCAGAACGCCTCGTAGTCGGGGAAGCTCCCCATCTCCTCATCGGGAATGTCCTCGGGATCGCGCGAGCAGACGGGACAGTCGGGATCGCGGCGCACCTTGAGATCGGTGAACAAGGTGGCGAGCGCGTCGTAGACGAGCAGGCGCCCGATCAGCGGCTCCCCCGTCCCGACAACGAGCTTGACCACCTCCGTGGCCTGCAGCAGCCCGAGCACCCCCGGCAGCACGCCGAGCACGCCGTTGTCCCCGCACGAGGGCGCGAGCTCGGCCGGCGGCGGCTCGGGGTAGAGGCAGCGGTAGCAGGGGCCCTCGCGCGGCGCGAAGACGGCCAGCTGCCCGTCGAAGCCCAGGATCGACGCGGACACGACCGGGATCCCCAGCCTGACCGAGGCGTCGTTTAGGAGGTAGCGCGTCGGAAAGTTGTCGACGCCGTCGACGATCACGTCGTAGCCATCGATGATCTCCATGATGTTCGAGGCGTCGAGGCGCGTCTGGTACTTGACGACGTTCACGTCGGGGTTCAGCTCATGGATCGACTGCTCGGCGGAGTCGACCTTCGGTACGCCGACGCGCTCGCTCGAGTGGATCACCTGGCGCTGCAGGTTCGATACGTCGACCAGGTCGTCGTCGACCAACCCGATCGTGCCGACGCCGGCCGCAGCCAGGTAGAGCGCCGACGGTGACCCGAGGCCTCCCGCTCCGAGCAGCAGCACCTTCGCGTCGAGCAGCTTGAGCTGACCCTCGAGACCGACCTCCGGGAGCAGCAGGTGGCGGGAGTAGCGGTTGCGCTGCTCCGCGCTCAGCTGGCGCGGGACCTCGATCTCGTAGCCGCGCTCCTTCCAGCGCGTGATGCCGCCGGCCATCGAGGCGACGTTCTCGTAGCCGAGCTCCTCCTGCAGCGTCCGTGCAGCAAGCGCGGAGCGCTGCCCCGATGCGCAGTAGAGGACGAGCGGCTTCGAGCGGTCGGGCACCGTCCCCTCGATGCGCGACTCGAGGTAGCCGCGCGCGACGTGCTCGGCGCCCGGGATGTGCGACTCCTCGAACTCCTGCTGCTCGCGCACGTCGACGAGCACGCCGCCGGCGCCGTTCGAGAGCGAGCCGTTGTGGACCTCGTCGGGATCCACCTCTCGTACCTCATCTCGCACCCTGCGCATGAAGTCTGCGGCGCTTGGCATCTGGACGAATCTCCTCAAAAGCGGTCGGGCTTTGCGTACTTCAAAAAGTGTAGCGGCGGGCCGGGAGCCGGCTGGACGGCCCGCGACGCTCCGACCGGGGGGTTCGCCGGCGGGCCGGCGGCGGCCGCCCGCGCTGGGGCCATTCTGGCGCGACCGGTCGGCGACGGGCTAAATTGAAGGCCGTGAAGCCCCGCAGCCTGATGCTTCTGCTCGTCACCGGCGCCCTCTCGCTGGCGGCCATCGTGGCGAGCGCGGTTGGCCTGCTGCGCCCGGACCCCGCGGCGGAGCCGGCCGGCGTGGCGGCCGACGCGGCCGTCACGAGCACCCCGTCGCCGTTCGCGGGCTCGACGATGCCACCCGGCGTGCGGGCCCCCGACTTCCGGCTGCGCAATCAGGACGGCAAGCTCGTCAGCATGCGGTCGCTGCGGGGCCGCCCGGTGCTCGTCACGTTCCTCTACACCCAATGCCTCGAGACCTGCCCGGCCGAGGCGCAGCAGATCAAGGGCGCCCTCGACCAGCTGGGGCATGACGTTCCCGTGGTCGCGATCTCAGTCGACCCCGCGCGCGACACGCAGGCGGGGGCACACCACTTCCTCGCCGAGGCCGGCATGAGCGGGCGGATGGAGTTCGTGCTCGGCCGGCGGGCGCAGCTGCGCCCGCTCTGGAAGGGCTTCGCGATCCAGCCCCAGGCTCCCGACACCGAGCACCAGGCACGCATCGTGCTCGTCGACCAGCGCGGCTTTCAGCGCGTCGGCTTCCCGATCGGGCAGACGACGCCCGAGCGCATCGCGCATGACCTGCGCGTGCTCGGCGCCTGAGCGAGCCTCGGCACTACCCCTATCCTGGCTCTTAGGTACCCCCGACGCGGAAGGCCCACAGCATCAGCCTCGAGATCCAGAACCTGCACGTACGCACCGAGGAGGCGGAGATCCTCAAGGGCGTCAACCTCAAGGTCTCCAAGGGCGAGACGCACGCGCTGATGGGCCCAAACGGGTCCGGCAAGTCGACCCTGGCAAACTCGATCATGGGCAACCCGAGCTACGAGGTGACCGAGGGTCAGGTGCTCTTGAACGGCGAGCCGGTGACCGAGGAGGATCCCGACGAGCGAGCGCGCCGAGGGCTCTTCATGGCCTTCCAGTATCCGGCGACGATCCCCGGGGTCTCGGTGGCCAACTTCCTGCGCACCGCGGTCAACGCCGGTCGCGACGAGCCGATCAAGGTCAAGGAGTTCGGCCAGCTCATGCGCACCAACATGGAGCTGCTGCGGATCGACCCCGGCTTCACCAAGCGCTACCTGAACGAGGGCTTCTCCGGCGGCGAGAAGAAGCGCGCCGAGATCCTCCAGCTCGCGATGCTCCGTCCTGAGATCGCCGTGCTCGACGAGACCGACTCCGGCCTCGACATCGACGCGCTGCGGATCGTCTCCGAGGGCGTCAACAACCTGCGCGGGCCGCAGATGGGCACGCTCATCATCACCCACTACACGCGCATCCTGCGCTACGTGAGGCCGGACTTCGTGCACATCATGCTCGACGGGCGGATCGTCCGCGAGGGCGGGGCCGAGCTGGCCGACGAGCTCGAGGAGAAGGGCTACGACTTCATCCGCGAGGAGGTCGGCGCTGGTGCCGGCTAGCTTCCTCGAGGAAGCGCGCCGCGCCGCTCTCGAGAGCTACGAGCGCGAGCCGGTGCCGAACTGGCGGCGCTCGGGCTTCTGGACGACGTCGCTGCGCCACCTGCGCCTCGAGGAGCTCGAGACGCGCCACTACGAGCCCGCCGACTCGCTCGCGGATCTGCCGTCCGTCGTCGGCGAGGCGATCGGCACCGAGGACCTAGCGGGCCTCGTCGTCCAGCGGGGCGCGACGAGCGCCCACTGCACCCTCGATCCGGAGCTCGCAGAGCAGGGCGTGATCCTCACCTCGCTCGAGCGCGCGGTCGAGGAGCACACCGAGCTCGTCGAGCGCTGGTACATGCGCCGGCTCGCACACGACGAGGGCAAGTTCGCGGCCGCGACGGCCGCCTTCTGGACCGGCGGCGCGTTCCTCTACGTGCCGCCGGAGGTCCGCGTCGAGCGCCCGCTGCAGATCGTCTACGTGATCGACGAGCCGGGAACCGCGCAGTACGCGCATACGCTCGCCGTAGTCGGCGCCCACGCCGAGTGCAGGATCCGCGAGTACTGCCTCGCGCCCGACCTCGACGGGCAGGCGCTTCATTCGGGGGCCTTCGAGCTCTATCTCGAGCAGGGCGCCCGGGTGGCGCTCGCGCACCTGCAGGATTGGGGGACGGGCGAGGTCTACGACATCTCGACCAAGCGCGTCGAGGTGGCGCGCGACGCGCACGCGAGCTGGGTGCCGATCCATCTCGGCGGCCACCTGACCAAGCAGACGCTCGACCTCGTCACCGCCGAGCGCGGCTCGAGCATGCGCCACAACGGCCTCTACTTCACCGAGGGCGACGAGCACCTCGACCTGTTCACCACCGACCTCCACGAGCAGGGCGACACGACCGGCGACACGATCTGGAAGGGCGCTCTGACCGGAAGCTCGCGCGCCTCCTACGAGGGCCTGATCCAGATCGTCAAGGGCGCGCAGAACACCCACACCTACCTGCAGACGCACTCGATGCTGCTCTCGCCCAAGGCGAAGGCGGACTCGATCCCCTCGCTGATCGTCGAGACGGACAACGTCTCGGCCTCCCACGGCGGGACCGTGGGCGAGGTCGACGAGGATCAGGTCTACTACATGATGACCCGCGGCATCCGGCGCATGGACGCGGTGCGGATGCTGGTCGAGGGCTACTTCGAGCCGGTCGTAGCGAAGCTCGGCGATCCGGCGCTCGAAGCGCTCGTGCGCGACCGGATCGCGGGCAAGCTGAGTGCAGCGGAGGAGGAGGTGCGCGCCTACATCGAGGAGCGCGTCGAGAGCCGGGCAGCTCCGGTGGGCAGGGCGGCGCAGTGAGCGGCGCGGTGGCGCCCGCGGCGATCGACGTGCGCGCCGAGTTCCCGCTGCTCGCGCGCGAGGTGAACGGCAGGCCGCTGACCTACCTCGACTCGGCCGCGACGTCGCAGAAGCCTGCGCCGGTCATCGAGGCAATCGACTCCTACTACCGCCACTCGAACGCCAACGTCCATCGCGGCGTCTACACGCTCTCCCAGGAGGCGACGGAGCTCTTCGAGGGCGCCCGCGAGCGGATCGCGGCGTTCGTCGGCGGGGAGGCGCAGAGCACGATCTTCACGCGCAACGCGACCGAGGCGATCAACCTGGTCGCCTACGCCTGGGGGCGCGACCACGTGGGACCCGGCGACGAGGTGCTGATCACCCACATGGAGCACCACTCGAACATCGTCCCCTGGCAGCTGCTCTGCCAGGAGCGCGGCGCCAGCCTGCGCTACCTGTCGGTCTCAGACGATGGCGAGCTCTCGCTGGACGAGCTCGAGGCGGAGCTCGCCGGCGGCCGCGTGCGACTCGTCGCCGTCACCCACGTCTCGAACGTGCTCGGCACGATCAACCCCGTGGCTGAGATCGCCGCACGGGCGCGCGCAGCCGGCGCGGTGTCGCTCGTCGACGCCTCTCAGGCGGTGCCGCAGATGCCGATCAGCCTGCCCGAGATCGGCGCCGACTTCTACGCCTGGACCGGGCACAAGGCGCTCGGCCCGACCGGCATCGGCGTGCTGCACGGCCGCCGCGAGCTGCTCGAGTCGATGCGGCCGTTCCTCGCGGGCGGCGACATGATCGCGCAGGTCGACTTCGGCTCCTCGACCTGGAACGAGCTGCCCTGGAAGTTCGAGGCCGGCACCTCGGCGATCGCCGAGGGCGTGGCGCTCGGAGCGGCGGGCGACTACCTCTCGGCGCTCGGCATGGACGTCGTCCGCGCGCACGAGCAGGATCTGACCGCCTACGCGCTCGAGCGGCTCTCCGAGGTCCCGGGCCTCGCCATCTTCGGTCCCCCCGACGCCGAGCGCCGGGGCGGCGTCGTCTCGTTCACGGTCGACGGCATCCATCCACACGACCTCGCCGAGCTGTGCGACCGCGAGGGCGTCTGCATCCGCGCGGGCCACCACTGCGCGCAGCCGCTGATGCGCCTGCTGGGCGTGCCGGCGACGGCGCGCGCCTCCTTCCACGTCTACAACGCGCGCGAGGATGTCGACCGCTTGGCCGACGCGCTCGTCAAGGCTCGCAAGGTGTTCGCCCTCTAGTGCACCTTCTCTCAACCTTGCACCCGTTGCGGCGGTGCCGGCTCGCCCTCGTGCTCCTCGGCATCGTCGTCCTCGCCGGTGTAGCGGCCTGCGGAGGGGATCAGCCGAGCCCGACCGCCGGCGACGGCGACTCGGGCGAGCAGCAGCAGCGCTACGCGCTGCCGGGCAACGACGTCTACCCGGAGGGCATCGCGCGCCCGCCGGACGGCAAGTCGTTCTACGTGGGCAGCACCACGGACGGCACGGTCTTTCGCGGCGACATCGAGAGCGGGAACGTCGAGGCCTTCCTCCAGGCCGGCACCGACGGCCGGCGCACCGCGATCGGGATGGACGTGGACCGGGAGGGGCGCCTGTTCATTGCAGGCGGCGACACGGGCCAGATCTACGTCTACCAGACGAGCGACGGCGAGCTGATCGAGCGCTTCGACACGGGCGGCGACGAGACGTTCATCAACGACGTGACGGTCGTGCCGAACGGCGACGCGTACTTCACGAACTCGCGCCAGCCCGTGCTGCTCAGGGTGCCCGCGGGTGAGGGTGAGGGCGGCGGCGAGATGGGCGAGCCCGAGCCCTGGCTCGACCTCGAGCGCTCGCCGATCGAGTACGAGGAGGGCGAGTTCAACCTAAACGGCATCGCATCGACGCCCGACGGGCGCTATCTGGTCGTGGTGCAATCGAACACTGGCAACCTCTACCGGATCGACACGGCGAGCAAGGAGGTGGTCGAGATCGACGTCGACGGGGCGCCGCTGACCAGCGGCGACGGGCTGCTGCTCGACCACAGCACGCTCTACGTCGTGCGCAACGCCGAGAGCCTGATCGTCCCCGTGAAGCTGGCCGAGGATCTATCGAGCGGCGCCGCGCGCGATCCGATCTCCGATCCGGCTTTCGCGCACCCGACGACGATCGCCAAGGCCGACGAGCACCTGCTCGTCGTCAACTCACAGTTCGACAAGCGCGAGTCCGCCGATCCCGAGCTGCCCTTCAACGTCTCGAGCATCGCGATACCGGAGCGCGGCCAGGGGCCCTGAGGATGGACGAGCTCTACCGCGACTACATCCTCGACCACTACAAGAGCCCCCGCAACTTCGGCGAGCTCGATGCGCGCGATCTCGAGTGGCACGACAACAACCCGCTCTGCGGCGACGAGCTCGGCGTGCACGTGAAGGTCGAGGACGGCAGGGTCGCCGACCTGCGCTTCCACGGCACGGGCTGCGCGATCTCCCAGGCGGCCGCCTCGATCGCCTCCGACGAGCTGATCGGCCTCGAGGTCGCAGAGGTCGAGCGGCTGTCCGCCAACTGGCTGATCGACCTGCTCGGCATCGACATCTCCCCCACCCGGCGCAAGTGCGCGCTGCTCAACCTGAAGGTCATGCGCGGCGCCACCACCGGCAAGGGGTCCTGGCCCGAGGGCGACGCCTAACCGCCGAGCCGTAGATCGGCGGCCCAGTCGCGGACCCTCGGCCTCATCGGCGGGCTCTTCGACCGAAAGCTTGTACCTCCGGGGTCGTCCTGCCACCCCTCAGGTACATGCTTGCCCGGCAGTCAGCCGCGCTCGCCGGTCGGGCGCGTCGCGCGCGCTCGTCAGCGTGCTGGGGGACCGCGTCGTCGGCCGCGCTCGTCGGCCATCGGCTAGCTTGCGGGCCTTGCGCGTCCTGACCGGGGTTGATCGCCCCGAGCTCGAGCCGCCGGCGGAGACCTCCCGTCTCAGTCCGAGGCCGCAGCTCGACAGCGGCGGCGAAATCGCCCGCTTGACCGTCTTCGGTGCGGCCCGCGCTGCCGACGGCGACCCGCAGCCGGTGGCCGTGGAGCTGCTGGTTGCCGAGCACTACCTCGTGACCGCGCGCTTCTGCGGCGAGCCGGGGCTTCCGGGTGCCAGGTCCCCCCTACCGGGAGCCGGGGTCGAGCGGCGCGTTCGGATCGAGCGGCTGGGGCTGGGGTGTGGCGCCAGCACCGCGGCGTGCGCTCTTCGCGGCGTTGATCACGGGGCCGACCCTGTACGGCTTGATGTCGGTGTGGTTGTTGCCGCAGCCGAG
>JBBSNQ010000015.1:0-14037 GCA_038232575.1 Solirubrobacterales bacterium
CACGGTCCCGGCGGCGGCGAACGCGCGCCACTACGCCCAGATCGTCAAGGACCGCTCGGTGCTTCGCCGCCTGCTCGGTGCGACGCGGGAGATCGGCGAGCGCATCTTCTCCTTCGGCGGGGATCCGCGCGAGCTGGTCGAGGAAGCCGAGACCGCGCTGTTCCGGATCTCGAAGGATGCGCAGACAGGGGAGCTGCGTCCGCTCGAGGCCGTGCTTTCCGAGGAGCTCGACAAGCTCGAGCGGCTGGCGCGCGAGCCAGTCCGTCTGACGGGGACGCCCTCGGGTCTCTCGGACCTCGACGAGCTGACGGGTGGTTTCCAGCCGGGCAACCTGATCGTGCTGGCCGCGCGCCCGTCGATGGGCAAGTCCGCGCTCGTTACCAACATGGCCGAGAACACGGCGGTCGAGCACGGCCGCGGGGTGGCGCTGTTCTCGCTCGAGATGGCGGAGGCGGAGCTCGCGCAGCGCTTCATCGGCTCGCGGGCGAAGCTCTCGAGCGACGATCTGCGCAAGGGCCGCGTCAAGCCCGAGCTGTGGCCGAAGGTCATGCGGGCCAGCGAGCAGCTCGCGGCCGCGCCGCTCTACGTCGACGACTCGAGCGACATCGGCATCCACGAGCTGCGCGCGAAGGCCCGCCGCCTGCACCAGCGCCAGCCGCTCGGCCTGCTGATCGTCGACTACCTGCAGCTGATGCGGGTCGAGCGCACCTATGAGAACCGGACCGCGCAGATCGGGGAGATCAGCCGCGGGCTGAAGATCCTCGCGCGCGAGCTCGAGATACCCGTGATCGCGGTGTCCCAGCTCTCGCGCCAACCGGAGGCGCGCCCGGACAAGCGGCCGCTGCTCTCGGACCTGCGCGAGTCCGGCCAGATCGAGCAGGACGCGGACCTCGTCATGTTCCTCTACCGCGACGAGTACTACAACCGCGACTCCGAGCGCATCGGCGAGGCCGACCTGATCCTCGCCAAGCACCGCAACGGCCCTGTGGGCGAGGTGGTGCTCACCTTCCTCGCGCGCTATCCGAAGTTCGCGACCTTCACGCCCGAGCCCGGCTTCGACGGAGCCGCCGCGGCGGGCGGCAACGGCAAGCCGTGAGCTGCGGGCGGGCGGGCTTGCAGCGCCCGCCGCGGACGGGCCCGCTGCGTCGGGGCCGAGCGGCGCGCTTGGGCAGCTCGCTTCGCCCGCTCGCCCGCTGCCAGCGGGCGTAGACTCGGGCCGCGATGCCTGGACTAGCGCTCGTGGGCGCCCAATGGGGCGATGAGGGCAAGGGCAAGGTCACGGACCTCGTCGCCGAGCGGGCGGATGTAGTCGTGCGCTTTCAGGGCGGCAACAACGCCGGCCACACGATCGTCCGCGACGGGGAGTCTTTCAAGCTCCATTTGATCCCGTCGGGCATCCTCTATCCGGGCAAGACCTGCGCGATCGGCTACGGCGTGGTGGTCGACACGAAGGTGCTAACGGAGGAGATCGACGGGCTCAAGCGGCGCGGCGTGGACGTCAGCGGGCTGCGCGTCTCGGCCAACGCCCACCTGATCATGCCCTACCACCTGTTGCTCGACCACGCCGGCGAGACGCGCCTCGGCGAGCGCCAGATCGGGACGACGCGGCGCGGCATCGGTCCCTGCTACGCGGACAAGGCGGCGCGCCTGGGCATCCGCATGCAGGACGTGCTGGACGAGCAGATCCTCAAGGAGAAGCTGGTCGCTGCGATGGAGCCCAAGCGCCTGTCGCTGCGGCCGTTCGCCAAGGATCCAGCGCTCGATCTGCACACGATGACCGAGGAGTACCGGACGCTCGGCCACCGGCTCGAGCCGTTCATCGCGGACACGACACGGCTTGTCTGGGAGGCGCTCGATCGCGACCGGCTCGTGATCTTCGAGGGGGCGCAGGGGACTCTGCTCGACATCGACCACGGCACCTATCCGTTCGTCACCTCCTCGAACCCGGTAGCGGGAGCGGCGTGCATCGGCGCGGGCGTCGGCCCCAAGGACATCGACGAGGTCTGGGGCGTTGCGAAGGCGTACGTAACGCGGGTCGGCGAGGGCCCGTTCCCCACCGAGCTCGACGGCGAGCTCGCCGAGCAGCTCCGCGAGGCCGGGGGCGAGTTCGGCACCACGACCGGCCGGGCGCGCCGCTGCGGCTGGCTCGACCTCGTGGCGCTGCGCTACGCGGCGCGCATCAACGGGCTCACGGGGCTCGTCATCACGAAGCTCGACGTGCTCACCGGCCTCGATCCGCTGCGCATCTGCACGCGCTATGCCGGGCCCGGGGAAGCCACCTTCGACACCTTTCCCTACCACCAGTCGATCGTCCACAAGGTGACGCCGGAGTACATCGAGATGCCCGGCTGGGACGCGGACATCAGCGGGGCGCGACGCGTCGGCGACCTGCCGGCCGAGGCACGCGACTACCTGCGCGCGATCGAAGACTTCGTCGGCGTGCCGGTCGTGATGGTGGGTGTTGGGCCGGCGCGCGACCAGATCGCCTGGACGGGCGCGACCGAGCGCCTGGAGGGCGCGGCGGCGTAGCGCCGCCTGCTCTGATAAGACTCACGGGCGCCAACGCAGGCACGACCATCGAGAGGGAAGGCAGGCACGATGACCGAAGGACAGAGCAGCGGTTCGCAGGAGCAGTCGGGCTCGGAGGGCTCCTCCACCGGCGGCGAGGGGCAGTCGAGCGAGCAGTCGCAGACGAGCAGCTCGTCGGCGAGCGGCGAAGGGCAGTCGGGCGGGCAGTCGCAGGGCAGCGGCGAGCAGTCCCAGGGCCAGAGCCCGGACGGGGTGCGTGAGTCGCAGGTCCAGGCTCAGGCCGGCAGCGACCTCGAGCCGAAGGTCGCGAACCTGCTCGCCTACATCTTCGGCGCGCTCGGTGGCCTGATCGTCTACCTGACCCAGCGCAACCGCGAGGTTCGCTTTCACGCGGCGCAATCGATCATGATCACGATCGCCTTCGTCGCGGTGGCGATCGTGCTGAACATCCTGGCCGGCATCTTCGGCGCCATCGGCATCGGCGTCCTAGCGGTCCTGATCGGCTTCCTGGGAAGTGCCGTGCTCTGGCTCGCCGGGCTCGCGCTGGTGATCGTGATGTGCATCAAGGGCTACAACGAGGAGCACTACAAGCTGCCCGTGATCGGCGACCTCGCCGAGACCTGGGCCGGCAAGTAGGCGGCCGGGTCCACCAGGCGAACCGGCCCAGGCAAACCGGCCTAGGCAAACCGGCCTAGGCAAACCGGCCGGACTGGCCGCCCGCTGCGGGCGGGCTGCCTCCGCTCCCGCCGCCGCCGTTCGAATCCGGGTGCCCGTGCGAGTGCACGGCGCCGAGCACGAGCCGCTCGCCGCGGCGCAGGAAGCGCAGGCTGAGCGCGGCCGCCGCCATCAGCGCGGCCGTCGCGAGCGTGATCTGCACCGAGACGAGCCCCTCGCGCGTCCAGTAGACGTCCTCGAGGTCGAGCAGCAGGGCGGACTCGTCGAGTGTCAGGCCCATGCCGGCGCCCATCGGCAGTGCGAGCTTTGTACGCAGCGCCTCGTTGCGGGTCGCCACGGCGGTCGCCCCGGACGCGAACGCGATCACGATCCCCGGCACGAAGTGGTGGATATGGCGCTCACCCAGCCAGACGTTGCGCAACGGGCCGAACGAGCTGCGCTCGTGGAGAGCGAAGGTCACACCGCGCACGATCACGAAGGAGGCGACGAACGAGGCGAGCAGGTTGAACATGGCGTTCTCGCGCGGCGAGACGTCCTGGTACCCCGACACGGCGACGCGGGCGGCCTCCACGACGGCGCCCTGAGCGGCACCGAGCAGATCGTCGGTCTCGTTCGGCATGGGCGCGGAGCCGCGCCGCCAGACGCGGCCGAGCTCGGTCGCCATCACGGCTGCGGTCGTCGCGGTCGCGACCAGGCCGATCACGAGCGTCCGCCGTTCGGCGCGCCCGAAGCGGCGGCGAGCGTGCAGCGTCCGGCGGGCGACTCGCGCGGGGGTGTGGGCGCGCCAGCCCGGGCGGCCTCTCGTTGGCGGCAGCCTCATCCCCTGCCCAGCTCGCTCTCGGACAGCTCGCGCACGATCCGGGCCGGGATGCCCATCGCAACGGCTCGCGGCGGAACGTCGCGCGTGAGCAGCGCACCTGCCGCGACGAGGGCCTCCGCTCCGACCTCCACCCCGGGCAGCAGGACGGCCGCCGCCCCAACGCGGCATCCGTGCCGGAGCGTCGCTCCAGTGAGCGCCATGCCGGCTGGGCGGCGCCCGAGCGTGTTGTCGTTGGTCGTAGTCGCGCACGGCCCGACGAAGACCTCGTCCTCGATCACCGAGAACGCCGTGACATAGCACCCGGTCTGGATCCGCACGTCCGCTCCGATCCAGACGTCGTTCTCGACCGCGGCGCCTCGCCCGACCGTTGAGCGCTCGCCCACTGAGACCCGCTCGCGAACGTGCGCCTGGTCGGCCACCACGCAGCCCGCCCCGAGCTCGGCGCCGGCCACCACGACCGCCGCTGCGCCGACCGTCGCAGCGGACCCGACGACGAGCGGGGGCGGCTCGTCGCGGGAGGCGGTCGAGCGGGGGCCGAGGGCGAGCGGCTTACCGAGGACCGCGCCGTCCTGAACACGGGCATGCTCGCCGATCCGCGTACCCGCGTGGATCGTCACCCGGGCGCCCAGCTCGACGCTGTCGGGAAGCTCGACCTGCTCACCGAGCAGCAGGCCGGGAGCGCGCTCAGACTGGCGCAGCACGCGAGGCCCCGTCGAGCGAGCGCTGCAGCGCCTCGAGCACGCCCACCACACGCAGTCCGCTCTCCCCGCCCGAGCGCGGCTCGTCGCCGTCGCGGACACGTTCGACGAAGTGCCTGCACTCGAGCCGCAGCGGCTCCTCGTTCGAGACCCGAGGGCTCCAGATGTCCCCGGAGCGCGCGATGTACTCCCCGTAGGAGGAGAAATCCTGGTCGAACCCCTTGTCGTAGACCGACACCTTGCGCTCGAGCTCCATGTCGTCGAAGGTCGCCATGCGCCGGGAGCCGACCACGGTGAAGCGCCGCTCCTTGTGCGGGTCGAGCCAGGAGAGATGGAGGTGCGCGGCGAGCCCGGACGGGAAGCGCAGGTAGCAGAAGACGACATCCTCGACGCCTGAGCGCATGTAGCTCTCCCCGAAGGCCTCTACTTCGGAGGGCTCCTCTCCCGCGAGCAGCAGCACGACCGAGACGTCGTGTGCGCCGAGGCTCCAGAGCGCATTCTCGTCCACGCGGATCTGACCGAGGTTGAGCCGGTGCGAGTAGATGTAGTGGATGTCGCCGAGCTCGCCGCCGTCGGCGATCGCCTTGAGGCGCTCGACGCCCGGGTGGTACTCGAGCAGGTGGCCGACCATCAGCACCCGGTCCGCCTCGCGCGCCGCGGTCACGACCTGCTCGGCCTCGGGGAGCGAGCGCGCGAGCGGCTTCTCGACGAAGCAGTGCTTGCCCGCCTCTAGGGCTCTCAGCGCGAGCTGCGCGTGGGAGGGCACCGGCGTGGCGAGGACGACGGCGTCGAGCTCGGGATCCGCGAGCAGCTCCTCCATGTCGGCGACGGCGCGTGCCGCGGGAAGCTGCGGCGCCCAGCGCGCGCGGGCGGCCTCGGACGCGTCGCAGATGTAGGTGAGCTCGGCGTCGGGCAGCCGGTCGAAGTTGCGCGCGAGGTTCGGGCCCCAGTGGCCGAGGCCCACGACGCCGACGCGCACGGGCTGCGTCACAGGCGGACCAGGTTCTGCGCCTTCATTCCGCGCGTGACGCCGCGGAAGTCAACGACGAGCGGCGCCGCGTGCACGATGCGCTCGACATCGAGCCCGGGGTGGGCGGTCACGATGACCGCCACGTCGCAGCCCGCGAGCGCGGAGTCGAGCGGCTCCGTGGACAGCCCCATGTCCGGCAGCTCGGCGACGAGATCGTCGTGATAGACGAGCTCGGCGCCGCGCTCGCGGAGCAGCCGCATGATCTTGAGTGCCGGCGACTCGCGCAGGTCGCCGACCCCGGGCTTGTACGAGACCCCGAAGATCGTCACCGAGGAGCCGCGCACCGCCTTCGAGTGGTCGTTCAGCGCGCGCGCGACCTTCTCGACGCAGAAGTACGGCATCGCCTGGTGGACCTCGCCGGCAAGCTCGATGAACTCGGTCGAGTGCTCGTACTCGCGCGCCTTCCAGGCGAGGTAGAACGGATCGATCGGCAGGCAGTGGCCGCCGAGGCCCGGTCCGGGCTCGAAGCGCATGAACCCGTAGGGCTTGGTCGCCGCGGCGTCGACCACCTCCCAGATGTCGATCCCCATGCGATCGCAGAGCATGGCGAGCTCGTTGACCATGGCGATGTTGACCGAGCGGAAGACGTTCTCGAGCAGCTTGGTCAGCTCGGCAGCCTCCGGCGTCGAGACCGGGACGAGCGTCTCGCAGATCTCGCCGTAGACCTCGATCGCCCGCTCGGTGCACGCCGGCGTCAGGCCGCCGACCACGCGCGGCGTCGTGCGGGTCGTGTAGTCGGAGCGCCCCGGGTCGACGCGCTCGGGGGAGAAGGCGAGGTTGAAGTCCCGCCCGGCGGCGAGGCCCGACTCCTCGAGCAGCGGGGCCAGCCGCTCGCGCGTCGTACCGGGATAGGTCGTCGACTCGAGCACAACGAGCTGACCGCGCTGGAGCACACCGGCCAGCGAGCTGCCGGCGCTGACGAGCGGACCGAGATCGGGCTCGCGGTTGCGGGTCAGGGGCGTGGGTACGGCGATGATCGCCGCGTCGGCATCGGCGAGGTCCGCGTAGCGCGTGGTCGCCGCGAGGCGGGGCCCGAGCGCCGCGAGCTGCTCGGAGGGCACGTCCTCGATGTAGCTCTCACCGCGCTCGATCGCTGCCACCTTGCGCGCATCTGCGTCGAGCCCGATCACGTCGTGCCCGGCTTCGCCGAAGGCGACGGCAAGCGGCAGCCCGACGTAGCCGAGCCCGATGATGCCGATCTTCATCGCGCCGGAGTGTATGAGGCGAGCACGTCGCGGATGCGCTCGCCGGCACGCCCGGCCCCGTAGAGATCGGGCCGGGCGGCCATGCGCACCTCGGGCGCCCGCTCGAGCGCTGCCAGCGCGCGCCCGCGGTCGAGATCGACCAGCTCGTTCCAGCCCACCGTCACGGTCTCGACCCACTCGGTGCTCGCGCGCAGCGTGACGCAGGGGGTGCCGAGCACGTAGGCCTCCTTCTGAACCCCGCCGGAATCGGTCAGGACCGCCCTGGCGTGACGCACGAGCACAAGCAGGTCGAGATAGCCGAGGGGGGGTGAGATGCGCAGCCCGGGCAGCGCCTCGAGGCGCTCGCGCAGGCCGGCCGCACGCAGCCGGGCGTCGGTGCGCGGGTGGAGCGGCATGACCGCGTCGATCGGGAGCGCTTCGAGCAGCTCGACGAGCTGGGTGAGCCGCTCCGGCGGGTCGACGTTGCCGGCTCGGTGGGCTGTGACGACCACGTAGCCGTCTGGGTCGACGCCGTGCTTTGCCAGCGCGTCCGAGCGTTCCTCGGCAAGCGCGGAGAAGGCGAGCGACACGTCGGCCATCACGTCCCCGACCAGGTGAGCGCCGCCGGCGAGGCCCTCGCGCGCGAGGTTCTCGACGGCGGTGGGCGTCGAGCAGAGGAGCAGGTCGCTCGCGTGGTCTGAGAGGACGCGGTTGAGCTCCTCGGGCATCGCCCGGTCGAAGGAGCGCATCCCCGCTTCGACGTGGGCGAGCGGCCGGCGCGACTGGGCGGCGGCGAGCGCCCCTGCGAGCGTCGAGTTCGTGTCACCGTAGATCAGCACGAGGTCCGGCTCGAGCTGAGCGAGCTCGTCTTCGAGCGCCACCAGCATGCGCGCCGTCTGCGCGCTGGCGGTGCCCGAGCCCGCGTTCAGCTCGCGCTCGGGTGCGGGCACGCCGAGCTCGTCGAAGAAGATGCGCGAGAGCGCGTCGTCGTAGTGCTGGCCGGTGTGCACGATGAGCTCCTCGTGGCTCTCCCGCAGCAGCCGCGAGACGGCGGCCGCCTTGACGAACTGCGGCCGGTTGCCGACTACCGTCGCGATGCGCATGGCCGCCCGCCTATGCGAGCGCCGCTTCGATGTGCGCGCGCAGCGCTCCAGCGGCCTCGGTCGTGCGGGCTCCGGGGGGATCGAAAACGTGATCCTCGATGGCGGCGACCGCCTGTACCTCGCGCAGGGTGGAGGCGAGGAAGGCCTCGCGCACCCGCGGCAGCTCGTCGGTCAGCAGCGGCCGCTCCTCGACGTCGAGCAGCCTCAGCACGCGGTCACGCGTGATCGAGGCGAGGATGTGGTCGTCGAGCGGGGGCGTCGCGAGCGCGCCGTCGTCAGCCAGCCAGAAGATCGTCGAGGTGGGCGCCTCGAGCACGCGCCCGTGCGGGGTTACGAGCAGAGCCTCGTCGAACCCGCGCTCGGCGGCGAGCCGGGTCGCGAGCATGTTGGCCGCGTACGAGAGCGACTTGACGCCGTCGAGCACCCGCGTCGGCGCGTAGGTCACGCAGGCGAGCCGAATGTGCTCCGGACCGGCCGGAAGCGGCTCGGTGAGCAGCAGGCGGCGTCCGCCTCTCGTGAGGATCACGCGCAGGCAGCCGTCGAACGCGGTGCCCCCACGGGCTTCGAGCAGCTCCGTCGTCTCGTCCTCGAGCTCTGCGCGGGGCACGTCGTAGCCGAGCCGCAGGTTGCGAGCCGATCGCTCGAGGCGATCGAGGTGCTCGGCGAGCGCAAAGGGCGTCCCGTCGTAGACGCGGACGACCTCGAACACGCCGTCGCCGCGCACGAAGCCGTGGTCGGTGACGGAGATGACCGTCTCCGAGGTTGGGGTGATGCGGCCGTCGAGGCACGCGAGCTCGGTCGTCATGGAATGGGCCGTGGAGGAATCGAACCTCCAACCTTGGGATTAAGAGTCCCCTGCTCTGCCAATTGAGCTAACGGCCCGCGGTCTCTGCGGGGCCGGATTCTAGGAGACCGGTCAGGGCAGGCGGCGTACCGCGGCCGGGCGCTCGCTGGCCGCTCTCGTGCCCGCTGGGCCCCCCGTCCCGTGCCGCTGCCCTCGGGGCTCTAACCGCCGCCGGGAGCTCCGCCGGCACCGCCGGGAGCGCCGCCCGGAGCGCCGCCAGCCCCGCCCGGAGCGCCGCCCGGAGCGCCCCCGGGCATCGCGCTCTGGCCTCCCGAGCCAGCCTCCTTGATCTGCTTCAGTTGCGCTTCGACGGTCTCGCGGCTCGACTTCGGCGCGAGCTCAAGCGCCCGCTCCCCGGCGAGCGTCGCCTTGCGCTCCTCGCCGGCGAGCGTCGCGTACTGGGCCAGCTGCAGGTACACGGCTGCGCTCGGGCGCTCCTCCG
Organism: Solirubrobacterales bacterium; assembly: GCA_038232575.1. Lineage (GTDB taxonomy): Bacteria > Actinomycetota > Thermoleophilia > Solirubrobacterales > Thermoleophilaceae > JACCZP01. The sequence goes on from JBBSNQ010000015.1 coordinate 9,326, forward strand.
CGACGATCTCGGCCGCCTCGGCCGCCTTGGCCGAATCCTGCAGCCCGAACTGGCCGTAGGCCTGGAGCATGAGGTTCGCCAGCGCGGGATCGGGCGGCTTTGGCTCGAGCGCCAGATATCGCTGCCAGGCAGCCCCGGCCATCATGAGCTCGGGGCGCGCCTCGGGCGGGAAGCCCGCGCTGTCGGAGCCGGTCTCCGCGGTGGCGAGCTGATAGTGGCCGCGTACGAGCTGCTCGAGAGCGCGGCGATCGCGCGGGTTGGCCGCAATCGCGCTCTGCGCATCCTCGACCCGCTGCTCGACGAGCGGATCGCCCTGGCCGGAGCTCGAGGAGCTGTCGCTGATGCCGACCGCGTCGAGCAGGCCTCCGCCCGTGGTGCCCGATCCGATCCCGAACAGGATCAGACCGCCGCCCATGAGGAACGCGAGCATCAGGTAGGTGCCCTGGACGACGCGCCGGCGCTTACCTTTTAGGTCGAAGAGCATCTGCGTTGGTGTCCTTAGGAGCCCTCGGCGGACGCGGCGCGGTCGCGGACGTCGGCCGGCGGTCGGCCGAGGGCGGTCGCAAGCAGGATACTCGCCTCGTAGAGGACGATCAGCGGCACCATCGCGATCGTCATTGTGATCGGATCCTGCCCGGGCAGCAGCATCGCGAGTATCGCGATCACGAGGATCGCGTAGCGGCGGTTCTTGCGCAGCTTGCGCGGGGTCGTCAGACCGAGACGGACGGCCGCCAGGACCCCGACGGGGATCTGGAACAGGACGCCGACCGCGAACAGCGACATCGCGGCGAACGAGTAGTAGTCGCGCGCCCTGATCTGCTGCTCGAACACATCGGCGTTGAAGCTGAGCAGGAACTGCAGCGCCTTCGGCAGGATCACGAAGTAGCCGAACGCGACGCCCGCGATGAACAGCACCGGCACCATCAGGAGCATCGGCAGCGCCACGCGCCGCTCGGTCGGGCTGAAGGCGGGCAGGACGAAGGCGTAGAGCTGGTAGAGCAGCACCGGCATCGTGATCAGCAGCGCCGCGTAGGCAGACAGCGTCAGTGTCGTGAGGAACGGCTCCGTCGGACTGAGCGCGACGGGCCGGCGGCCCAGCGGAGCGTTGGCGATCGCCAGGATCAGATGGTTCTGCCAGAAGCAGAGCGCGAGCGCGACGCCGACGCAGATCGCCGTCACGACCAGCCGCGAGCGCAGCTCGTCGAGGTGCTCGACGAGGCTCAACTCGTCCTTGTGGTCGACCGGCCGGAACCTAGCCATCGCAGACTCCGGGTGAGAAGACGGCTAGGACGCGGGGTCGCGCGCGGGCTGCGATGGCCTCGCACCCGCGTCGGCGGCGCTTGACGATTCCTCCGCGCCCACGTCGGCGGCGCTTGGCGAATCGGCGTCCGTGCTCGCGGATCCGTTTTCCGCTGCCACGGTAGGGGAGTCGGCCGACTTGCCCTCGGCTCGCTCGGTCAGCTCGCCGCGGCGCTCCTCCGAGCCGTTGCCGGTGACCGAGTCCTTGAACTCGCGCAGACCGGACCCGAGCGAGCGGCCAAGCCCGGGCAGCCGCTTCGGCCCGAAGATCACCAGCGCGATGACTAGGACGATGATTATCTCGGGCAGGCCAATGTTGGGTATCACGCGGACTCCTCCAGGAACATTCTGCCTCACATCCTACTCTCCCGGCCCGCTTCGCCCGCCGCCTGGCAGCGCGTAAGACTCCTGCCGGCTGCCTTCACGGAGCCTCCGCGCCGGAGGGCTGGATCAGCCTCCGGCGCGAACGGATCGGCGCTCAAGCTGCCGGCCCTGGTGCCGATACCTGCCGTACGAGCGAACGGCACGATGATGAGCGACCACCGACATCTCGATTTCAACGTCAGGCGGGTGCGCCTGCCGAGCGGGAAGGCGATCGATGTCGTCTACTTCCCCGACCCGCTGCTCGAGGGCGCTGGGAGCTCGGGCGCCGCCGGGAGCCAGGGCGCCGCTGAGAGCCAGAGCGGCGCGAGCTCGAAGACCGGCACGAAGCGTCTGTTGCACATCTGCCCGGACTGCGATGCGCGGCTCGTATACCCGACCGCGTGGGAGGAGCACGGCGAGAGCTGGCAGATCGACCTGCGCTGCCCGAACTGCGAATGGACCGAGTCGGACGTCTACGAGCAGGAGCTATGCGATGCCTTCGACCGCGAGCTCGACGGCGGTGCCGAGTCGCTGACGCGCGATCTACGCGAGCTGACCCGCGCGAACCTCGCGGAGGAGGTCGAGCGCTTCGCGGAGGCGCTCGATGCCGAGGCGATCTACCCGATGGACTTCTAGCCTCTACGCGTAGCGCTCGACGACCCCGTCGGCCACCAGCTCGAGCGCCCTTCGTTGGCCGCCCCGGAGCGGCACGTCCTCGAGCGCGCGCTTGGCCTCCGTGACGTATCGCAGCGCTTTCTCGCGAGCCGTGTCCAGCGCTCCGCTCGCGGCGATCCGGTCGCATATCGCGTCGACCTTGCCGGGGTCGCCCACCTGCACGCGCAGGTCGAGGTCGCGCAGCTCTGGGTCGCGGTCGCGGGCGAGGATGAAGGGGAGGGTGATCGTTCCGTCGAGCAGGTCCGCGCCCCTGGTCTTGCCGGTGCGCTCCGCCGGACCGGAGACGTCGAGCACGTCGTCGAGGATCTGAAAGGCGAGCCCGACGCGCGCGCCGAAGCGCGCCATCGCCTCCGAGCTCTCGCTCCCTCCGGCGAGCGCGCCCAGCCGGCACGATGCCTCGAACAGCCTCGCCGTCTTGTGCTCGCAGCGCAGCAGGTAGCGCTCGGCGGTCACCGTGCTCGCCCAGGCATCGCCGCGCTGCATCAGCTCGCCGCGGGCGAGCGCCCAGCAGGCGCTCGAGAGCTCGCGCACAGCCTCCACGCTCCGCGTCCGCGAGAGCTCGGCGTAGGCTCGCGAGAAGAGCAGGTCGCCGGTCGCGGTGGCGCTGCCGCGACCGCCGCTGACGAAGACGGTCGGACGTCCGCGGCGCAGCTCGGCCTGGTCGAGCACGTCGTCGTGGATGAGCGTGGCCATGTGGACCAGCTCGACGGCGGTGGCCGCGCGCACGAGCTCGTAGCCCCCGCTGCAGCCGGCGCTCAGGAACAGCATGATCGGCCGCACACGCTTGCCGCCGGCTCCGAGCGTCTGCACCGCGTGGCGGGCGAGCGTCTCGCCGTGGCCCTCGGCGATCTCGAGCAGGCGCCGCTCGGTGGACTCGAGCAGCTGCGCGAGGTCTGGGCCGCCCGCTTCGAGGACCGCCGTGAGCTCCGCCGTCGGATGCGTGGCCCGGCTCGGAGCGAGATCCGTCGCTTGGGCCCGCGGCTCCGTCGCTTGGGCCCGCGTCTCCGGTGCTTGAGCTCCGGGCTGGGAAGCGGGCATCTCGTCGAGGGAGCTCATGCGACCGTTCCGACGTGCAGAGCGATGATGCCGCCGGCCGTGAGCAGGTAGCGCACCTCCACGAGGCCCACGTCGGCGAGCTTGGCCGCGAGCGCCTCTGGGTCGGGAAAGCGAGCGACCGAGCTCGGTAGGTAGGCGTAGGCGTCCTGGCGGCCGGTGACCCTGCCGAGCAGCGGCACGAGCCGGTCGAACCAGATCCGGAAGAACCACGAGAGCGGAGGCTTGCGCGGAGTCGTGATCTCGAGCACGACGACGCGCCCACCCGGCCTGACCACGCGCACCAGCTCGGACAGGCCGCGCTCGAGGTCCGCGAAGTTGCGCGCCCCGAAGGCAACGGTCGCCGCGTCGAAGGAGTCCCGCTCGTGATCGAGCGCGAGCGCGTTGCCGGTCTCGAAGCGCACCGCCGGCGCCTTCTCACGGGCGAGCGCCAGCATCCGCTCGGAGAAGTCGACACCAACCACCTCGCCTCGGGGCCCGACCCGCGCAGCCAGCTCGAGCGCGAGATCGCCGGTGCCCGTCGCCACGTCGAGCGCGCGCGCGCCGGGCGGCAGCTGCGCGAGGTCGGCCGCCCGCTCGCGCCAGCGCCGATCCATGCCCGCGGTCATCACAGCGTTCATGCGGTCGTAGACGCCTGCGATCGCGTCGAACATCGCGCGCACACGCGGCTCGGGCAGAAGCCCCGCCGGTGCGTCGGCGTCCGGCCGCACGGCCCGCCTGCCTACTCGAGCGAGGCCAGGTACGCGACGAGCTCGTCGAACTTCTCGGGCTGCGTGCGTGCGAGACCCGCGAAGGAGGGCATCGGGGCGGTCGGGTTGCGCAGCGTGCGGGCGATCGCCTGCTCCGGGAGCTTCGAGCCGATCTCGGTCAGGTCGGGCCCAGGACCGGCGTTGCCGTTCTCGCCGAGGCGGTGGCAGGCGAGACACCCGGAAGACGCCACGGCCTGCTTGCCCTGCTCGAACTGGGGGGCGGTGGGTTTCGAGATCTCGCTCGGGGGCCCGGCGAGGGCGCCCTCGATGGTCAGGAACGCCATCGCAGCGACGGTCGCCACGGCGCCGAACATGGCGACCGGGCGATGCAGCGGGTGTCGCTGCGGGCCGCGGTCGAAGAAGGGCAGCAGCAGCAGCAGCACGAGGCAGATCGTCGGTACGCCGACGGTCGCCATCACGACGAGCGAGGGCGGCTTGATCACGCGCAGCAGCTCGAAGAGGAAGAAGAAGTACCACTCCGGACGCGGCGTGTAGGTGGTCGTCGTCGGGTCGGCCTTCGGGCCGAGCTCGGCGCCGAGCAGGATCGCCATGGCGATGATCACCGCCATCACG